>PMNP01000310.1 GCA_003161755.1 Ignavibacteriota bacterium
CCTTCAGAGAAGGGAAGGGTGTGTTTCTCACCTTGAGGGAGAGCATGTGCTGCAATGTCTTTTGCCCTCTCTTCTGTGAAGAGCCTGGGCCCGGCCTAAACCCTGCAAGAGTGAGTAGGGAAGCTCCGGACTGCCCAAACTCATCAGTGCTCGGCACCGCAAGGTGAGTTGGAAAGATGACATCGAAAATGCGCTTCATGCTTTCATAAAGCTACCGCAGCGCGAGCGGCAGCTCACGGTCAACGTTCCGGATCGCTTCTCTGGAGCGCTGATACGAATCAAGAGATGCGCTTCAGTGGTTCCCCGATTATCCGTTCTTTGAACCCCGCAGGTCCGTACTTCACCCCTCATACGCTATTTCGAAATAGCTCAGCGATAGGATTTGCACCAAGGAGTATGTGTAACATCTGCGATAACAAGATATTAGAGCCATTTTTCGTAAGGTGATTCGATGCCTCCAGCGTATGTGCGTACAATTCGTGAAGAGATCTTTTACGAATATGCGAAGTTACTCTCCCGGTCGGTGAATGAGCCTCTTGAGCCGGAGTTACTCACAGAGAGGTTCAAGAAGCTGCGCGATGGTCAGATCAATATATCCGACACGATCCGTGAATGGGAAAAGGAACAGGATCTCCCTCATCAGTGTGCTTTTTGCGGTGCCACGGACGATCTCACGACTGATCATCTGATTCCGAAGGGGCGGGGCGGCGATGACTCGGCCGACAATCTTGTCCTCTCATGCAAGCAGTGCAAATCGGCGAGGGGAAACAGAGGGGTTTTTGAATGGCTAGGGCTCCAGAAGAAAGACAATCTCCACCGGTTGGTGGCAGGAAAGTATCTCAAGCAGCTCATGCAGATTCACGAGGCCGCTGGAACTCTTTGGACCGCCAAATCAGATATAGGACACTTTTGTGGTGATTGTCCGCTTCCGGATGTGTGTCAGGTGTGGGACTCGTCCGGCGAACTGACCTGTTTTTGTTTGGAGAGTGTGTTGCCGAGGATGTGAGATTGGGAGACGGGCGGAAATTACGCTAAGAGTATGTAGTATGACGTAAGTAGTATGGAGAATGATGATCAGACTGGGAGACTTGGCTGGGGATATGCTTGGAGTGTGTAGTACGGGGAAAGATAGTGAGACCTGGAGATTTGGAGACTGGGCCAGGGTTGTGCTTAGAGCATGTAGTATGGAGTATGGAGTATGGAGTAAGTAGAAAGACAAGAGAACTGGCAACTTGGAGAACCAGAAGGGTGGTTTTGATGCGGGAATTGGTCAAAAAGGTCTAGTTTTAAGCGCCTACGCTGTGATCCAAGTCAGAGTCCAAGCGCTTGATTTCCTGATAAATCTTGACGAGTTTGGGTGAGAATCCCTGAAGGGTCTTCGGCCATGCGGTTCTGTGGAGCCGCTTTTTGCACTTGCAGGATATTTTCCAGTTAGATCTCTCCACGTTTCCTTCACGAAGGACATCGGCTGCGGCGAAACGTCAGCAGCCAGACACGTCCTCTCCCTAGAAGACCCCAACAGCATCGCTCAAGGTTTGCAAGGATTGACATTTTCAGCTTCCCTGACTTACCCACCGGACCATTGGTGGGAAGCCAAAGGAGAGAGCGTCATGGACAATAACAAGAAACAGGTAATACTTCTGGTCGAAGATGAGCCGCTCATTGCCTTGTCCGAGGCAAAGACGCTCAAGCTCTATGAATACAAGGTCATCACGGCGCGCTTNNATAGGCAATCAGTATCGTTGACAAGAGGCACGACATTGACCTGATCCTCATGGATATCAATCTGGGGAAAGGGATTGACGGAACAGAAGCGGCGACAGCGATTTTGAAGAAGCACAACATTCCCCTGGTGTTTATTTCTTCGCATACCGAGCGGGAGATTGTCGAACGGACAGAAGGGATTACGTCGTACGGCTACATCGTGAAGGATTCCGGAGAGACTGTCCTTATTGCTTGTGTAAAGATGGCCTTTCGTCTTTTTGAATCCCGGGTCAAGGAACAGGAAAGTGACGCATTCAGGAAGAGGATCTTCGAAAGTTCAAAAATACCCATCATCATCATGGAAGCCCGTGGCAAGACGTTTGTCGACTGCAATCCGGCCGCCGTGGCGATAGTAGGGTTAACCTCAAAGGAACAGCTTCTCGGACAATCGCATGGTTTCTTTTCCCCTCCAACACAACACGGTGGAACACCGTCGTTTGAAAGAGGTCAGGAATATATTGACAAAGCCCTCGCAGATGGCCAGGTCACTTTCGAATGGCACAGCCGGCGCCCCTCAGGCGAATTGTGGGATGCTGAAATTCAGTTGATGAGCTTTTCTTCCAATGGACAGCCGTTTCTTCAGTTTACGCTTGAAGATATTACTGAACGCAAGAGAGCCTCGGAACAATTGAAATCAAGTGAAGAGCGCTTTAGGAGCGTGTTCCAACATTCGGCGTCGGGTATGGCGCTTGTTGCGTTTNNAACGAATCATTCTGTAGAATGCTGGGGTACAGCGAATCTGAATTGCTCAGCAGGAAGGTTGATGATGTAACAATGCCCGAAGACAGGGCGCCTGGGAGGGAGATTTACCGGAAGGCTCTTGCGGGGGAAGTCCAGAAGGCGCAGTTCGAGAAACGTTATCTGCGAAAGGATGGATCTGTTGTCTGGGGGCTTGTGAGCACTACTGTGCTTCGCGATCTCCACGGCGCGTCGCTGCATTTTGTGTCACAGATTCAGGATGTTACCGAACGCAAGATGGCTGAAGAGACACTCCGCGCAAGTGAGGAACGGTTTAGGCTGTTGTTCGAGCATTCCGCGCTGGGAATGGTTGTTGTGTCACCCGATTTCCGTTTTCTCAGAGCAAACAGCTCTTTTTGCCGGATGCTGGGTTATTCCGAAGCGGAACTGTCTGGCAGGACATTCCAAGACGTAACGATTCCTGACGATCGGGCAACGGGAGGCGATCTTGTGCGACGCGTTCTCGCAGGGGAGATGGAGACATTTCAATTTGAGAAACGCTATATCCACAAGAACGGAACAGTGGTCTGGGGAATGGTGAGTTCCACATTGATCAGGGACTCCCAGAACTCGCCACTACATTTCGTCACGCAGATACAGGATATTACGGAACGGAAACGGGCGGAATTGGCCTTGCGCATGAGTGAAGCGCAATCCCGCGATTTGTGGGGGGCTACCGTTGAAGGAATTGCCATTCATGATCAGGGGATTATTCTGGAAGTGAACGAGCCAATGTGTCGGCTGTTTGGCTACACGCGAGAGCAGGTGCTTGGCAAGTCGATTCTTGCATTTTCATCTCCGGAAATGCGCGACAAAATTCGGGAGAATTTTGCCTCAGGAACAGAGGGACGCTTCGAGGCATCCGCTGTTCGGAACGATGGTACACGAATGGAACTCGAGGTGTATACAAAACAGGTTCTTTTCCGCGGCAACATGGTACGAATGGCCGCAACCCTTGACATTACAGAAAGGAAACAGGCCGAACGGGCCCTGAAAGAAAGTGAAGAGAAGTTTTCCAGCGTGTTCAGGGGTGCCCCAGTATGGATTGCTATAGTGAGATTGAGCGATGGAAAGTTCATGGACGTGAATGAAGAGGTACTGCATGCCTCAGGGTTTTCGCGCGAAGAGGTCCTCGGGCATACCGCCATCGAGATCGGATGGATTACGCCGGAAGACAGACTCCGATTGCTAGGAGAAATTGGGAAGCACGGCCGGGTTGAAGGTCTTGAGATGGCCTTTCAAGCGAAAGGAGGCCGACGCATGTACGGCTGGGTTAATGCAGAGCGAATAGTTGTTGGTGGATGTCCTTGCTTGCTTCTTGCCACTGCCGACATTACCCAACGCAAACAGGCTGAGGATAAGATCAAGCATCTGCTCGATGAAAAGACATTGCTCTTGAAAGAAGTCCATCATCGCATAAAGAACAACGTCGCCTCAATTGAGAGTTTACTCAATCTCCAGTCTGCCGCAATTAAGGACCCCGAGGCATTGTCGCTGGTGCAGGACGCAATAAGCCGCGTGCGAAGCATTCGCATCCTGTATGAGACTCTGCTGATCACCGATGATTACAAAATCCTTTCCGTTCGGAGTTATTTCGAGAATCTTGTCGAGACATTTGCTTCCGTTCTTCGTACAGGGAGTCAAACCCGCATTCGTATCGAATCGCAGATCGATGATTTCCTGCTGGATGGCAGAATCATCTGGCCACTTGGCCNNAGGGCACATCGAAGTGGCAATCATCCACAGAGATGGCGCTTTCACCGTGGTGGTCCAAGATGACGGGGTGGGTATTCCCTTCGACTTTGACATTACCAAAGCGAAGAGTCTGGGTTTTGTCCTTGTCGACATGTTGTGCAAGCAGATCGGGGCGCGATTCCACATCGAACGAAGGGCCGGCACCCGCTGTGTGCTGGAATTGACAGTGTAACCCTTCATAGTCGGAGACTGTAGTCCGGGGGCATTATTTCGAAGTCATCCTGGACTAGAGGCAGCAGTATGCAAACTCGAATGATGGCTCTTCAGGAGATANNCCATTGTAGATTGTCAATTGCTTTGGGGATGCCCTGGTCTCGACGGGGAATGGGATGGTCGGGATTGCGTACCGTGCTCTCCGCGTTGCACGCAAATAAAGCGGAAAACCTGAAGTGCCAACTACAACTACGCACTGGCTGC
>PMNP01000088.1:0-156 GCA_003161755.1 Ignavibacteriota bacterium
CTTCCGGCGGCACTTCCCCGGCCGGGACCGACATACACACCCATTGCCCTGGCCGCTTTGATAAAGTCCTGGACGATCAGGAAGTACCCTGAGTACCCCATCGACTTGATGACGGAAAAGTCATGTTCGAGCCGGGCGGTCATTTCCGCTGTGGGC
>PMNP01000088.1:214-2140 GCA_003161755.1 Ignavibacteriota bacterium
TCGGGGATCAGCAGCATGATATTGTGGGGAATCGCGTGTTCTTGTTTCAGGTAGTGGACATCATTTGTCGCCACGAGCTTCAACCCGAGGTCACGTGCCAGTGTCGGAGCTTTTTTGCGCACGATAGCTTCACGTTCCAGGCCGTGGTTCTGGATCTCGATGTAGAAATCGTCCCCAAAAATGTCTTTGTAGATTTCTGCAGCTTCATAGGCCGCGGCGTCATTGTTCGAAGCAAGCTGCGCAGAAACGACACCGCTCAAACACGCTGACAGAACAACAAGACCTTCACGGTGGGCCCTGAGGACTTCTGTATCAATACGAGGTTTGTAGTAGAATCCTTCGAGATGACCAATTGAGCAGAGTTTTACAAGGTTCCTGTAGCCTGTCTCATCCTTGGCCAGAAGAACCAANNGCCGATAATCGGCTTAATCCCTGCCTTGGTGGCCTTTTTGTAGAACTCGATTGCCCCGAACATGACCCCGTGATCGGTCAGAGCAACGGCCGACATACCCTCGTGTTGTGCAGCGTGCACAAGGTCGTCCACCTTGCAGGCTGCATCAAGAAGGCTGTAATGTGAATGATTGTGAAGATNNGAGGGATGGAACTGAAGAGCCTATCTTCTTCTGATGAACGGCCTTGGCTTGAGGTTAGATATCCGTATTCTCCCTCGCTGTTTCCAAACATCCGGTGATCTCCACCCTGCAATTCCTCTGGTTCGGAACAGCCCAAGCATGAGGTTCATTCCTCACAACAGAACTCCCTATGCTAATCTGGCTTCACTCGGCACTTCGAGACATCGCACCTGTCCAAACACTCCTGTAACGGTGGATTTCCTCCGGTTACTTTCTCTATCCCCTAAGACGCTTGCCGGAAGAAAACATTACCAAGATTCCTCTTGCCANNCTTGTCCTAAACACTGTCAACACTATCATTGACAATGAGTTAGCGCATATTGATAATGTTTATTCTCTTATCCAAGGAGAGAAAAAACCGCCTCTACCACTTCACTTGCCCCCACGAGCTGCCTCTCCCCTGTCTTGCGAACCTTCAGTTCGATCTTCCCTGCGGCCAGGTTCTTCTCCCCAAGAATTATCTGAAGGGGCATTCCCAGGAGATCTGCATCTTTGAACTTGAAACCCGGGCTGAAATCCCGACGATCATCATACAAAACCTCCAACCCCTTTTCCTGCAATGCGACATAGAGGTTCTCGGTCGCCTCAACAACCTGATTCGACTTCGCAGTTGCCGCCATCAGGTGCACGTCANNTTCCATTTTCATCATGATTTTGCTCGATATGGCATGCCACAATCCGTTCAATGCCAATGCCATAGCTGCCCATGATGACAGGATGTTCTTCCCCCTTTTCGTCAAGGAAACCTGCGTGCATGGCATCAGAGTATTTTGTCCCAAGCTTGAAAATATGGCCTAGTTCGATCCCGCGGACGATGCGCAGGCGGCTCTTCCCATTAGGGCTCGTCTCTCCTGCCTGGATAGTCCGAAGGTCATGGTATCCTTCAATCACGCAGTCCCGTGTAAGGTCAATATTTGCCAGGTGGTAATCATTCTTATTTGCGCCGCTGACGAGTCCATTTGCCCCTTCAAGACGCTTGTCCGCAAGGATTCTGAATTTGGGCTGGCCCTTGGCTTGGCGATCAGCAAGTCCCACCGGGCCGATGGATCCTCCGTCGGCACCGGTAAGTTCCCGGAGTTTCTCCGATTCAATGGGACGAACTTCGCACCCCATAACGGAGGTGAGTTTCGCCTCATTCAATTCATCATTGCCCATCATCAATGCAAGAACCGGCGTTTCCCCCGCCCAATACACCACGGATTTTGCCAGATATCGGGGATCGATCTTGAGAAACACGCTCAGTTCATCAATGGTCTTTACGTTCGGTGTGTGGATCTCCTCGATTGGCTTGTTC
>PMNP01000088.1:2225-6516 GCA_003161755.1 Ignavibacteriota bacterium
TCCCCTCAACACACCGCTTCTAGGTCTCGGTTCGTTCCTGAACTTCGTTTGAATCTGGTACCAAATCTGAGGCATGTCTCGATACGACTTGATATGACTCTTTGCCAGCCAACAAATGATCTCCTCATGGGTTGGGGCCAATACCAGAGGTCTGTTCTTCAGGTGGAAGAGCGTATCCCCAAACGCCTTCACTCGTCCCGTCTCCTCCCAGAGTTCGATCGGACTCAACGCCGGCAGGTGGAGTTCCTGCGCCCCGATGGCGTTCATCTCCTCCCGGACAATTTGTTCCGCCTTCTTCATCACTCTGTTGCCAAGCGGAAGGAACGCGTACACCCCTGCTGCAAGAGAACGAACCATTCCCGCGCGTATCATCAATTGATGGCTGGGAATCTGCGCTTGTGAGGGGGTCTCTTTGACAGTCGGAATAAAACACGAACTCAGGCGCATAAGTCACTGCACGTTGTGGGTTAATATGAGCGAACGCCAACTGATCGCCGACCAGTGGGGGTGACGAACCAGATTGTAGAGCGTGGATGGAGAAGGATACTGAGCAACTTGTGAATACGAATTGATGCCCTTATAGTACGGAGAAGCATCGAAATATTCCAGCACGAAGTAATTATTCCACGTGTGGCGTTGCGGAGTTTCGCGAGGCGTTCAATGTTCGGCGTGCTTGCAACTCCGAAGTTCTGAGGGAATCCTTGTATCTATCGTGGGCATTCGCCCTGACAACATCAAGATTCGCATCGGAATTCCCCGCCCAGCGTCTGCAGAGATATATCGGATCAAATATTCTCCCGATCTGGTATTCCCTTGAGATTGCCAGTCCGACAGCGTAATCCTCACCATAACTCACATTCGGCATGGGATGTTGACGCAGAATTCTTGTAGTGAAACCACGCGGTGCACCGAACCCGTTCACCCTTAGGACATTATTACGCCCATTGTCCGGCGTCCACTCTGCATGGCTGATGACCCCCGGCGGGATTTCGTTCAAAGTGAAGTCCGTCATTCGGTAGGCACCGACGACCATTGCGAAAGGACCTGAGACAAGCTTAGCAACCATTCTCGAAAGTGCGTCAGGACCTGCATACAGGTCGTCGCTGTCGAGTTGTATCGCAAACTTCCCACATCGAGAATCGTTTATCGCTTCATTCCAACATCCGCCGATGCCGAGGTCTTCTCTTGATGGTATCAGATGAATGATGCGCGAATCTCCGCGTACTGCTGCTTCGATACGTTCGCTTGTTCCGTCTGTTGAATGGTTGTCCACGACAATGATATTGAACGGGAATGAGACATCTTGCTGCGCAGCCGAAGAGAGGGCATCGCCTATGGTCTGTGCCCGGTCTTTCACGGGAATCACGATTGTCGCCACAACGGGATACGGTGTGTCATCCCTCTCCACATTCCTGAAACTGGGTGAGAGATACGCACCGATTCTTTTCAGATGAGATGTTACGCCTGCCGCCATTTCGATCTGGACGTCACGATTCGCAGGGTTGACGTAATCGAACTGCCTTTCACCTACTGTTTCCGATTTCCGGCGTTTCGTAAGGAACTCTGCTATACGGATGAAGGTTGTCTTCCGGGAAAGGGCAAGCCGCGCGGCATACCATCCGGCGTAGGCAAAATGCTCAGACATACCCATCTCTTCGAGAGCTTCGCTGAACAGCCTGCTGTTCAAAAGGACTACTGGTCCAAAATCAAAGTCATCCCGAAGGCTCCCCTCCAGATAGTCGATGACCGGGTGTTCGGAGGACACATTCGCCGCAATACTATAATAGTCCGCATACACCAATCCCGCCCCACTTTCCTCAGCCGTCGCAAGCAGCCTGTGCAGACCGTCCGGATCGATCGACACCTGTTCTGCCGTTGTGACCAATGCCAGGTACGGCGGACGCACGTGTGTGGAGATGCTTCTCAGTGACTCTGACGAACTCGGGTTCATGACGACGATTCTTCTGCAGCCCGGCAGAGGAAGGACTGAATCAGGACACAGCAAAAGAATCTGCGCCTCTGGCATCTGGGACCGAATCCCTTCCACCGTGTTCTTTCCCGCCTCAGAACCGGCGTACGGTAGGACAATTGTCAGATCTTTTGTCACAGATATCCCCATGCCGTCAATGCTCTGACATTTGTGTNNTCGTTTCAATCCGAATTGATCCGGAATTTTCACCAGGAGCGGAACAAGATACCCCGGTATTGTTGAGACAAGAACCCAGAGGAAGAAGCCTTTGTATCCGAGCCATTCCTGGATCGCGCCGCTCATCATTCCCGGCAGCGCCATTCCGAGAGCCATGAACCCGGTGCATATCGCATAATGGGCGGTTGCATGTTTTCCTTCTGAGATCAGGATCATAAACAGCAAATAGGCGGTAAATCCAAAACCGTACCCGAATTGTTCCAATCCCACCGCCGAACAGACAATCCAAAATGAGCCAGGTTGTTCTCTTGCGAGAAAGAGAAAGACAATATCAGGAAGGTGAATTGACAGGATCATGGGCCAGAGCCAGCGGCGAAGTCCACGCTGTGACACGACATAACCGCCCAGCAGGCCGCCGCACATCAGTGCGATGATGCCGGCAGTCCCATAGGCGAACCCCACTTCGCTCGTTGTCAGCCCAAGCCCGCCTTTTGCCAGGGGGTCGAGCAGTAACGGTGCGACCATCTTCACAAGTTGAGCTTCCGCAAACCGGTAAAGCAGAAGAAACGCAATCGCTCCTCCTATCCCGGGNNGCGAGGTGACTGTAGATTTAAATTCGGACCAACGCGATTCCCCAGGGCGATCTCCGGAAACGTTATTGTCCGCAATGGGATAGGGCAAGATAAACCGGTGATACACGAACAGCACCAGGAAGAGCACCGAGAGCAAGAGAAACGCGGCACTCCAGGCTGCTGTCACGCTGTTTCCGGAAGATTCCATAAAGCCGGCGAACATCACGAGCAGACCCTGACCGGCGATAGTCGCGATGCGATAGAACGTGCTTCGCACGCCGACGAATGCCGCCTGCTGGTGGGAATCCAGTCCGAGCATATAAAATCCATCAGCAGCAATGTCGTGCGTTGCTGATGCAAACGCCATCAGCCAGAAAATAAGAAGCGTGATTTGCAGTCGGAACGACAGAGGCAAGACAAACGACAAGGCAGCCAGGGACAGGGCGATGACAAGCTCCAGCGCAATCACCCAGTACCGTTTCGTGCGGAACATATCGACGAACGGAAACCAGAACGGTTTGATGACCCAAGGAAGGTACAACCAGCTTGTGAGAAAGGCAATGTTGGTATTCGAGACATCCAGCCGCTTATAGAGAATCACCGACACGGCGTTGACCACGACATAGGGAACTGCTTCTGCGTAGTACAGGGAGGGAACCCAGAGCCAGGGATTGCGGAAGACTCTTCGTTTCTGTATGTCACCGCCCATTCGAAAACTCTCCATTCACGGGACATTTTACGGGATGTCCGGGAATTGTTCAAGAGGTAACGCAGTCCGGGGCCAACACAGGAGATTGGGAGACAGGGAATTGATGAAGAGAGTCCGTTCTTCTTACGACCCTTTGAGCACCTTGCCCCAGAAGTAGATGAGCATTGCCGTAAAACCCACCGTCAGGATGATCGTGTACGTCGTAGAGCCTCCCGACAGCGCCACCTTGAAGATACCAAAGATGCTGATAATGGTAAGAAGGGTCAGAAACGAAAACAACAGGATTCTTCCTCCCCGACGAAACGACTCCGACTGTTCTATCGGCTCCACGGGGTCTAATTCAATTGCCGAGGGTTGAGGCAGCTCGTCCGAAAGCTCAGGTTCAGGTTCAGACTTCGGGAGCGTTTCATCATTTGGCATTGGTCAGTCTNNTTTCATCATTTGGCATTGGTCCGTCTCTCACTTCCCATCTTTGCCGCGAAGATTGAATTTGTGGCTTTTTCCCTGGCGAGAAGGTTCATGCTTCCGCTTTGGGAACTATGGGGAATTCCACCCCAATGGACGTCCCTCCCTCCCGCACCACTGTCAACGACCCGCCTAGTTGATCGGCCAATGTCTGCACCAATTGGAATCCCAGGGTACCAGGATTGGCAAGATCGATGCTCTTTGGTATTCCAATGCCGTTGTCGCTTACGGCGAGACGGCAGTAGTTCTCCCTCGAGACATTGAATTCCACAGTGATCTGGGGCGATTGATATGTCGTGCCATCATGCGTTGGGAATGCGTGCTTAAACGCGTTGGAAACAAGTTCATTCACGATAAGGCCGCAGGGGATGGCGATATCGATGGAGAGCAGCAACGCTT
>PMNP01000022.1:0-243 GCA_003161755.1 Ignavibacteriota bacterium
GGTGCGCATACGCGGCGATGTCGCTGTCGTGAGTCACCACAATAATGGTATGCCCTTGACCGTGCAGGTTCGCCAGAATAGCCATGACTTCTTTGCCGCCCTGGCTGTCCAACGCTCCAGTTGGTTCATCGGCGAGGATTACCGGCCCGCCATTCATGAGGGCACGGGCGATACTCACGCGCTGTTGTTGACCGCCGGAAAGTTGGCCGGGATAGTGTTCAAGCCGGTCGCCCAGCCCGAGCC
>PMNP01000022.1:332-3211 GCA_003161755.1 Ignavibacteriota bacterium
ATCACCAGGCTTACTTCTTTGAGTACAGTCAGTGGCTCGCCGCCCGAGGAATACGTGCGGCTGACGCCTTTCAATTCGAGCAGGGGTGAAGGCATTATGGCCCCTTCCGGGCGGTCAAAGCGCTTTTCGTCGTGCCCTGTGTTGCGAGCTTTCCAATGACGACGCGCTCCTTCTCCGTGAGACCATCCGTAACTTCCGCGGAGATTTCGCTCTTAATACCAATCTTGATCGCACGCAGTTCCACGGTACCATCCGGTTTCAATACCTGCACGTTGAGTGCTTCGTCTTCGCCGGCATTGCCGATGGCAGCGACCGGTATCAGCAGTACTTTCTTGGCTTGGGCCAACACGATAAAGACCTGCGCCGTCATCTGAATCTTCAGCTCACGTTTCGGATTCGGGATATCGAACAGCACATCATAGAACACCACGTTGTTAATAAGCTCTGGGGTTGGAAGGATTTGCCTGATCGCGCCATTCCAGCGCAGTGAATCGCCAAGAATGGTAAAATACACACCTTGGCCGGGCTTGACGCGGACAATGTCTGCTTCCGACACTTGTGCCCACACCGTCACGGTGTCGATGTCGCCAATTCGCAGGATATTCGGTGCTGACTGATTGGCGTTGAGTGTTTGTCCCTCGAGAAGGCTGATGGACACGATCTCGCCGGCCATTGGGGCCAGGATCTTCGTATAACCGAGATTGGCTTTGCCAGTAGTTACGGCCGCTGTAGCCACCTTCATCTGCGCCGAAAGAGAAGCGGCATCGGCGAATGCAACGTCATATCCCGCCCGTGTAATGTCACGGTCGCTGGCAGAGACTAATCCCCGCACAAAGAGGTCGTCGTTGCGGTCCCTCTGCAATTTGGCAAGCACGAGCGTTGCCTGTTTCAGAGAGCGCTGGGAAGTCATATTTTCGAGCGCTGCGTTGGCCGACGTGAGTGCTGTCGTTGCCAAAACCGGGTCTATGGTTGCGAGCAACTGATTCTTTGATACCTGATCGCCACGGTTGACCTTCACCGATTGAAGGACGCCGGAAGTCTGGGCGCCAACATCGACATACTTGACGGGCTGCACAATGCCCGCAGCAACAACCGTACTTTCCACATCGCCGCGTTCAACTGCAGCAGTGGTGTATATGGCCGTTGTTTTGCCAAAAGCCCAGTGATATCCGAACGCGCCTGCACTGGTAATGATGATGACCCCACCAACCAGCCACACCCAGCGTTGATGAAGGAGTCCACGGAATGTTCCTTGACGCTTTTCGGGAGTCTTTGCGGTTGCATCGGTATCTGCCGCAGTTGGAGCGGCTGCCGGACTGTTGTTTGGTGATTCCATTTCAGCGATTTCCTGTCCCTTCCTATCCCCGCGCGGTGCCAATCGTTGTAATGCCTATTGCATCGCATTGTAAAAACTGTCGCCGAGGTGCAACGTGTCATGCGTGTATGGCGATGCGCCCAATACCCGTCCGCTGCTTGAAGCAGGGGAGGGGCCGTCGGCACCTTACGAGGGGGCTTTCTACTCTGTGAGAAGTTATCGGAAGGGTTGCCAAGAAAGAATCGCCCAAAGGGATGAAGGAGTGGTTAATCCTTCACGGGTACTCTCTGGCAGTTTTCAAGAGGAAACTCCGGAATGGGGTAGCAGTTGAAAGAGCGTACGCATCCGGACAATGACCATTGGCCCGCGTCATCAGAGCAAAGGAGGAAAGATCACGTGCTGTGTGTAATAGCTACATCTTTTGGTATTCTGTCAAATCAATCAGTGCAACCTGTAATTGTCTGTCGGATTCCAGCGGGGCGACCAGTTCAGAGCCTTCCATGAGAACATCCAATGTGCGCTTATCCTTGGTTATGAGTTCCACTTTGCAGGTACTTGTTCCGGCAGAGTCAACAATGGCTTTCATAAACTTCATGAACACATCTCTTCCCTTGGGCGGGATAAAGATGCCGAAATGCTTGCCGACCAATCTGTTTCGTGCCATTCCCAATACGGTACTGGCCCTCAAATTTGCAGCTATGATTACGCCGCCCAGGTCGAGAACGACATAAGGGATCGGTGAGAAATCAAAGAGCTGCAAGTATCTGTTTCTCGATGCTTCAAGTTCTTCCTCTGCGTATCTCAGCTCTTGGTTTTGATGTTCCAGCTCCACTTGATACACTTCGAGCGAGTGGACCAATCGTTGGATACCTTCCAGGGTCTTACCGGTCGGTCGCTGTTGCTTCGACCTTGGGGAAATCTTTGTTTTGTTCTTACGGGTGGGGTTGGATGGTTTTCTTGCCGGTTTCACTTTCGTTCACTCCTATGGTAGACTTTGGCACTGGATTGCAAGAAGAATGAGCTTTGTTTCCCGCTCTCCATGAAATATCTGGCGGGCATTCAACACCAACTTTTTCTTCCCTCCCCCTGCAAAATCGTAGTCAACCTCAAAATCCTCAAAACTGTTGCGCTGGGGTATGATCTCCTCAAGAAGTTCCCGCAGTTGAGGGATCTCCCATTTTCTGTTGTCAAGGTCGTAGATGAATTGGCCGACGGTCTTTTCGCTAACGGTATCGAACATCTTGTAGAACGAACGGTTCGCCGAAAGAACCTTCAAGTCCTTGTCAAGAATAAGAAGGGATTCCCTCACGGTGTCAATAATATTGTCGGCATACTCGCGCGCCAACTGAATGTCATGGTTTAGCGTATTGATCTTTTCTGAAGCAGTTTTCAAGATGTTGATATCAGAAAACGTAATCACGAGGCCGTCGATAACGTTGGTCGTTGTCCGGTACGGCAATATCCGCATTTGATACCAGAGACCATCATTCGTCTGCAATTGAATTTCCTTGAAAACAAGAGACCGGAGAACTTCCTTCGCATCTTCAATGAACCTGTCATAGCG
>PMNP01000115.1:0-6331 GCA_003161755.1 Ignavibacteriota bacterium
CCCCCGCCAGTGAGACCCCTGCATGTCTGGCACAAGCAGCGAAAGTCTCTCATGCTCAATTCTCCCGTCGCGGCCCCATTCATCGTCGGTTGTTGATGGACGATATCTGTGCCAATTGCGGCGTGCACGGTCGCAGGGACATCAAGCGTCGCACATGCAGCGAGAATTCTGTTATGCGCAAACTTCGCTTTGTCATGCGCCAGCCTTACACCAAGAGCTTCGCCGTATCCAAGGTCGGATTTCTTTGCACGATACGCCCGCGTCAATGTCCCGTTGATGAACTCGCCGGTTTCTCTGACCATGCCAAACCGGCCATCGGCCATCGTGCTCGCGACATCTTCCGATGTCCTCCCCCAAAGGGCGCTTTCCACATCGTGGATTGCGGCGGCACTGTTCATCGCAACGTGAGTGATCACTCCACGACGGATCAAATCAATGATGATGGGAGCGAGACCGACCTTAATCACATGAGCACCCATCATCAAGATGACCGGCTTCGCCTTCCTTCGGGATGCGAGAATATCTCGCACCAGGTTTTTCAGATCACGCGCAACCAGCACGTCGGGAAGTCCGTCAATGAACGCGCGGAATGAATCCCGTTTCCCATCGAACGGCAGTCCGGATTCAGCTATGGAAACCTTGCTTTTCCGCGCGGACATGGAAATTGTCTTGACGAGGGCAAGGTTGACGCGTCGTGTCTTTTTCATGGATAAGGCCGCCTATTTGATTCGCGAGCGAAGTTCACCCGACAGACCGGAGTATTCCCTGAGTTCGGTATCGATCGATCCAATCACCACCTTGGTATTGACACGGACAGGGATCTTCAAGTCGTCATCGGACAACCAGATGACTATCCGCCCCTCACTCTTGAACAGTCCCCCTTCCTTCACCAACGGTTCAACGACAATCGTATTGAACGTCCCAGCAGCCACTTCCTGTTCGCGCCGACCCACAAACCTTACTGCCAGCTCGTAGCTGGTGTCTTTGTAAAAATTGAAAAGCGTAAACTCGTCACCAGGCCTTGAATTTGAAAAATCCAGCGTCCTGAAATAGTAGAAGGCCGACATGATGTCGTGGACATACTCGGGAATGGGATACTGGCCTTCTGTGGTTCGCGCTATGTGGTGCTCCTGATCGAATTCAGCCACGAAATCGCGCTGGTACCACCCTTCACGAATGTGCTGTTCAAACTTGAGCGGTGCGATGGATTCCGCATCAATACAGGTGAGATAGTGATCTTCCACCTTGAAGATCCAAGAAAAACTCGGGAGAGAATTCACGGTAAAATCGACATGGTAGCATTTTCGCCCCATGACTTCTTCAAACGCAGGGATGGCCATCACGGCTTCACCAGCAGTGATATAGCCGTAACTGACGTCAAACACCAACCGTTCACCCACAGAAAATGCTCCGTTCGTCACTTTCCTGAACTGGAATGGAGTCTGTTGCACAGGCTTCGTTCGAACAGCAACGGAATCGATAGCGCGGTGTGGCGCGCCGGTACTATCGGACGGAACGCTCGTTGACTTTGCCTTGGCAGTTGCCTTTTTCAGACTTGATACTGNNGCCCAGCACGGCCGCGGTTACCAATGCACATGCTGCCGCAACGGCAATTCCTTTCCACAATTGTCTGACAGAATGATTCATGAGCCGATCCTTGATCGATCCTGCACGCGACCGGAATCGATAAGACGCATCACTTCACCCTCAACTTGGGCAACGGTAATTCCAAGCATGCAATTGCATGGGACGCCGCTGGAACAACGATCGCAGTCAACCGGTCCATTGCCGGTCAAGACGGCTGCACCGGGAGCATACGGACCCCATCGCTTCGCACTCATCGGGGTGACAGGCGGATACAAACCTACGACCGGAGCCCCCAGCGCAACAGCAAGGTGCAGAGGACCCGTGGAGTTGGCCACCAACACCGTTGCGCGATCAATGAGAGCTATCAGTTGAGGGAGATTCAGAAGACCGGCCAACGAAACGATGGCAGCTGGTGCTCCCCGCATAACGCGCCGGACAATCTTCTCATCCCCAACTGTCCCCGTGACGAGCACCGCAATGCGATGCTTTGAACAAAGTTCTGTGGAGAGTTCACAGAATCGCTCGGGAGGCCAATCACGAGCTGATCCTCCCGAAGCCGGGTGGAGAATTACGAAAGGTTGATCCTTTATGATGCCGAACGATTGCAGGATGTGGTCAACGGAATGTTTCGCCTCGGCGCTCGGCGTGATCCCGAATTCGGCACAGGTGTGGAGATCCGGAATCTCAAACCCCAGGGCGCCCATCAATCTGAGGTTGTACTCCACCTCGTGCCGTTCCGCTGTTTTCCGGTGGTCATAGACACGACGATTGAACAGCGCAGAATACCAACGATAGCCTGTGCCCACCCTCAGGGGTATTCCCGATCGAGCAACCAGCCACGCAATGCGTGGAGTCGGCCGGGCAATCACCGCCGCATCAAAATGATGCCCGCGAAGTTCCCTGCTGATCGCATGAAAAGGTACAGGGTTTCCTTTTGCATCATCAGACCAGATGATCGCATCGATCAGGGGATTATGTTCTACAATCGCACCAACATACCGCGAGACGAGCATCCCTATCTTGACGCTGGGGAGTGCCCGTCGCAGAGCACCACAGGTCGGCAAAGTAAGGATAACGTCTCCCATCCGATCCGCCCGGACGACAAGAATACTTTTCAGCGGTGGCGTATGAAGTGCCGCAGAAGGAGATCGCAGGAAAGCTCCACCGGTGTTTGACTGGAAGTCGACACACTGGAAGAATATACCTCAAAAAGCGGGCAGTTTCAATCTTCGAAACATGAGGGTTGCGATTGCAATGTCTATCCGTGCACCATCGTCATTGAAGGAGCATGGAACGCCTTCAGCAGCAGGAGGAGGCCCATGAGGATTACGGCACATGCGGCAACCATTTCCGCGTAACCGCGAAATCGCATGAGGCCCATGGATGAAACCATCCCAATGATCATCATGGCAGGGACAGTCCCAAGGCTGTAGGCCAGCATAAGGAGCGCACCCGTAACAGGTTGGGCTTCCGCGGATGCCCGCATCACCATGGCATACAACATTCCGCACGGGAGGAGGGGAGTCAGGATTCCAAGCGCAAAGCCCCCGCCAGTGTTCTCTGAACCTGCAACACCTGCAAGAAGGTTCGCGGGCGCCCATCGAGCCCTCTCCTTCCGGAGACTGCTGCTTACTGTGAATGAACGCGAGAGCAAGGTTAGCACCCCCATCGCGATCATTCCCATGCCCAGAATTCCATTAAGCCAGAACGAAATTCCTCGTAACGACACGAACACGCCGCCGGCCAATCCACCGAGGAAGCCGAGCGTTGTATACGAAATCACCCTTCCGAAACCGTACGCCGAGTGGATCGCCAGACTGTTGCGNNAGCCCGCGGCCGATCGCGCGCCACAAGCGATTGCGAGCGGTCCGCACATACCAACGCAATGCACGCTCCCGAGGAGTCCTACGAGAAAAGCCGCCCAGTATTCAACCGAAGAAGGGATCATCTATGCACCAGGCTCCGGAGGAAGACCATTGGTCCGGAGTTCCATGCTTTCTTTCTTGAGTCGCATCAGCTTCTCATACAATTCCCTGGTGTCCTCTCCCCGTGCGCCCGCTTCTTTGTACACACGGTGCGCTTCTTCATGCAGCAGATCGAGTTCACGAACCAGCATCGAAACGACAGAATCCTCATNNTTTTCCATGGGTCCGGTTCCTTGGGATCGGCCTTCATGCGTTTCCACTCCGGAGCAATTTCCAGGCTCTGCACGAGAAGCTCTGAAACCACCCGCTTGACCTCATCATCCGGAAGCGCGTCAACCAGTGCACTAGGTTCGAATGACTGGTTTCGGGAAACCATGGCGTGAAGCCGTTCCGCAATCGTGCGGGCGACAGGGTGGTGGAACATAACGGGGTCAACGCGGGAGAAGACAAATCGGATCACCTCATCGCCGTGATCAAGCATCACTTTAAGGAGGTTTTTTTCGACGGCGGGAATTTGCCTTGGAGGCAAGGGCTGGGACACCGTTGGGGCGGGCTCCACCCGCGACGCCGGTGAAACCGCATGACGGCGCGCTTCATTCCGGACTCCGCCAAGCGTTGTCTCCAATTCCCTGTACAACAACGTTTCGGGGAGACTGTATTTCTCGGCGAGAGCCTGGACGTACACCGTGCGTTTCAACTCATCCTTCATCCGGGCAATAGTGCCGACGATAGACCGGATCGCGCGCGTCTTCCCTTCTGCGCTTGATAGCATCCCAAGACGCCTGAAGTAGTTTGCTTTGAAATCGAGAAATGATTCCGCTTTTGCGATCATCGTTTCGAACTCCTCACCGCCGTTCATTTTCACGAACGAGTCGGGATCCTCCCCTTCCGGCAATTCAATGACACGCACGTCGAGCCCCTGCTCGATAATCAGGTCTACCCCACGCAACATTGCCTTTGACCCTGCCGAATCAGCATCATAAACGAGGGTGATGTTCTTCGTATAGCGATCGATAAGGCGTATCTGCTCTTCCGTGAGCGCAGTGCCGCTCGAAGCAACAATGTTGCGAATGCCCGCCTGGGCAACGGTGATAAGATCGGCATAGCCTTCAACGAGGATCGTAAAATCTTTTTCCCTGATGGCATCCTTCGCTTGCGAAAGTCCGTACAGTGTCCGACTTTTATTATAAATTGGAGTCTCGGGGGAATTGACATATTTGGCAAGCGGATCATCATCGCGGAGCTTACGCGCACCAAAAGCAATAACCCTTCCAAAAGCAGAAATGATGGGGAANNCCGCGGAATCGATCGTAGTACTTCGAGCCGTCCTCTTTCTTTACCACCAAGCCTGCCCGCTCGAGAACGGCAACGTCCACTCCTTCCCGCGTGGCATGTTGCAGAAACCCATCCCAGGAATTCAGCGAATACCCCAGTCCGAACCTCTTGATCGTCTCATCCGAAAACCCTCTCCCCTGGAAATATGTGAGCCCGATCTTTCCTTCCGGTGAGTGAGTAAGCATGTCATAAAAAAAGAGCCCGGCCAACCGGCAGGCATTGTACAGTACCTCATGCTCTGTCGCTTGTGCCTGGGCGGCAGGATCGTCTGCCGGAAGCGCGATGCCCGATCGCTCGGCCAGCATTCGCACCGCTTCGAGAAACGAGACGCGATCATGCTGCATAAGGAACGTGAACACATTGCCTCCCGCCCCGCAACCGAAGCAATAATACATCTGCTTTTCGGGGCTGACACTGAACGACGGCGTCTTTTCCTGATGGAACGGACATCGCCCCAGAAAGCTCTTCCCGCGCTTCTTGAGCTGGACATAGGCGGAAATCACGTCGACAATGTCGGACGCGCCTCGAACTTCGTCAATTTTTTCGTCTGGTATGCGCACGATCCTGTAGGAGAGACAATGGTTACAACAAAAGTACGCTAGAAAGGCGAAAGAAGCCAGCGACAGAGCGATACTCCCGCATGAGACAATTCTCGCGCGGAGTCGTAAGATTGCACGGGAAGAACGCCAATTCGCGTGGTCGGCACAAATGACATCCTGCCCGCCATTCGTTGCACTTGGTTCTTGACACGCGCACGAAGATGATGTATCTTATCATAACCTTGTTTTGCGGAGAACCTTGTCCATGCGCATTCTTGCAGTCGAAGATGAACCGGAGTACCTCGAAATGCTCCGTGATGTCATGACGAGCCTCGGACACACGATTATCATCGCACCTGGCGGTCCCGAGGCGCTTGATGTCCTTGAGAAACAGCCTATCGATGTCGTTGTGTCGGATGTACGAATGCCAAACATGACCGGGGTCGAATTCCATCGCCGTCTCCGTGAACTCCAGCAACACCGGAATACTCCTTTCATTTTCCTGACCGGCGTGGATGATCTCACGGAAGTCAACGCGGCCTGTAAAGCCGATTGTGATCTCATCCTAAGGAAACCTTTCCCCATCGATCAACTCCTCCGTCTGTTCTCCGGACAGATTAAGTAACGACATCGCATGATCAACATTCTCGATCTCGCAAAGTCCTACGGCCTGGTCCCTGCCGTGAATGGAGTGACATTCTCTGTCCATCCCGGTGAGATCCTTGGATTCCTGGGCCCGAATGGAGCAGGGAAATCCACAACGGTCAAAATGCTCACCTGCCTCATCCGCCCGTCGAAAGGTACGGCCACAGTCGCTGGATTCGATATTCTCAAGGATCCCCTCGAAGTGAAGCGGCGGATCGGCTACGTGCCGGAATCCGGCGCGTTGTTCGAAACACTCACCGCCTGGGAGTTCCTTCAATTCGTTGGAGAGCTGTATCATTT
>PMNP01000115.1:6359-12669 GCA_003161755.1 Ignavibacteriota bacterium
AAAAGCAATTCTGTTCTGTTCACACATTCTTGATGTCGTGGAAAAGATCTGTTCGAGGATCGTCATCATCAATCACGGACAATTGATTGCAGAAGGTACCCCTGCTTCCATCTCCTCGGCCGCTGGCGTGAAATCCCTCGAGGAAGCATTCTGCAGTCTGACAGGTGTGAAGGATGTTCAGGAATCGGCCGATGAATTCCTTCAGGCGATGGGCCGATGATCACCGATCGCTTCCTTACCGGACTGGGGGTGGACCCAGCGCAATGGCGCACTCTGGTAAGAGCCTCCTGGCGGATTCTCTGGCGATCGACCCCCGGAATGGCGATCCAGGCCAATAAAGNNTCTATCTTGGGAATTTGGTTCTCCTGGAATTCGGAAGCTCCATTGTCTCCCCGGATGATGTTCTCATCCTCGGCACTCGTCCGGTTTCCTCCCGCACGTACTTCTTTTCGCGTCTCACAATTGTCGCTATATTTGTTTCCATTTATGCTGTTATGCTCGGAGGACCGGCAACACTCGTCTTCCTTTTCCGCTTCGGCCCAGTCAGTGCAGTTGTATGGGTGCTGACAATGCTGGCAGAGAGTTATGCGACGGGCATGGGGATGATCGTTGTGTACACGAAGGCGCTTCAGTATTTCCCGGCATCTCGCATCCGTTCGATCCTGGGCTATGTTCAGATGGGTCTTTCGTTCAGTATCTACGGCGGATTCGCAATCCTTCAAAAACAGATGCAGGCTCTTTCCATGGGGCTGGACAATCGCCCGCCGTGGACGTCATTGCTCCCCTCTTCCTGGTTCGCCGGCATCATCGATCTGGCAACCGGTTCAGCAACTGCTCGATCCCTCCCGGAAGCACTGGCTGCCGGTGTATTGCTCATCGTCCTTTGGAAGCTTTTGGCTGGGAAGATTGCATTGGAGTATATGGATAGCGCCTCTGCTGCTGCCGTGACCGTGAACCCTCTGCCAAAGCAACAGCCTGCCAGTTCCCCACTTCGTTTCCCGTTTCTCCGCCGACCGGAAGACCGTGCCATAGCCCTGTTGATCGCGCGGCAGTTCCGGTACGACTCGAAATTCAAGATGGGTGTCCTGGCCATCATTCCGCTGACGTTGTTATACATGTACCAGGGCATAAGCGGGTCAGGGACGTTGAGCGATCCTTTCGTCCAATCGGTTCAATCCGCCCATGATATTGGAAGTTCCTCGTTGCTGTATCTGGGGATTGTTCTTTTCCCGGTGGTCCTCAGCCAGGAAATCAGTTGGTCGGAATCGTATCAGGCGTCCTGGATTTTCTTTGCAACACCGGTGAACCGCGGCGCCCTGGTCCTCGCCGTTCGGAGGANNCATTGCGATGGCGTTTCTCTATTTCTTTGGCAATCCACTCCACGTTCTTATGCATGTGCTTGTGCTGTTTCTGGCGACCAATCTGCTGTTCCTGTTGTATTTTCTTCTCTCTCCGAGGATTCCTTTCTCGAAACAGCGTGGTGTTAACGACAGGATCAGTCTCGTCACTTCCATGCTTATCATTTCCCCGTTGCTCATGATCGCAACAATGACGGTCTTTGTGAAATTGCTCTATCCTTCCACAGTGCTCTACCTCGCCGGTGTCGGTTCGCTCATCCTTCTCTCCCTGGGACTCGAGTTGCTCCTCGGCCGCAGGGCTCGGGTTGCGACGGATCGGCTTGAATTCTCTGCCTGAATAAACCTCCATCCTTCTGGATGATTCCCTGCGGAAGAGTTTTGGCCAAGAGCAAATTCTTGTCTATAGTAGTCAATGTGCAGCGCTTCAATATCCCCCTAAACACAACAACCCGGCATCTGCCGGGTTGTTGTGAAGGAACACCAGTTACAGAGTGTGAGCTTTTTTTGATCCCCCTCACACCTTTGCCTTATCCGGTTCATAGACCTTCGACGGACGCGGCTTCTTTCGCGTAAACTTCTTCTCCACCGTCGGAGTCTCTCCCTTCGGTTCCTCTTCGACATCAGGATATGTATAAATGTCATATTTGTAATTGCGCATAATGATCTGATTGCCGTTCCGGCCCAGCACATACTGCGGGAGAAGAGGAATCTTGCCGCCTCCTCCGGGCGCATCGATCACGAACGCAGGAATTGCCAGGCCGGACGTATGGCCGCGAAGCTTGTCCATGATGTCGAGTCCGACACTGACGGGAGTGCGGAAATGATTCGCCCCCTTGGTGATATCTGCCTGGTACAGATAGTACGGCCGGACACGCATGGTGAGAAGCTTGCGCACCAGCTCCAGCATAACGTCTGGATTGTCGTTGACCCCCTTCATGAGCACCGACTGGTTTCCCACAGGGACGCCGGCATCTGCCAGCAGCTCGCATGCCCGCTTTGCCTCGGCCGTGCATTCCCACGGATGATTGAAATGGGTGTTGACATACACCGGATGGTGTTTCTTAAGAATCCTCGCCAGCTTCGGCGTGATTCTCTGCGGCAGTACGCACGGCATTTTTGTGCCAATCCGTATGATCTCCACATGCGGTATTGCACGGAGTCCTGCCAGGATTCTTTCCAGCATGAAATCCGTCAGCATAAGCGGGNNAAATCGTAGCCGCTGGCATTGCTGACGAGCCGCGAGCGCGTGCAGTAGCGGCAATACGCGGCGCATCGGTCGGTGACGAGAAAGAGCACGCGGTCGGGATAGCGATGGACGATGCTCGGAACAGGACTATGGGAGTCCTCCGCGAGCGGGTCTTCGGGGAGTCCGTCTTCCTCAAGTTCCCTCTGGTCCGGAATGCACTGGAGCCAGATGGGATCCCCCGGGTGACGGATGAGGCTGAGATAGTATGGGTTGATGCGGATATGAAACAGCTTGTTCAGACGTTCGGCGAGCGCTTGGTCGAATCCAAAACGCTCAACAAGGTCCTTTCCACTATCAACACTCTTACGAAGCATCTCCTGCCAGAGTTCCATGCGTGCCTCTGATCCTCCGAATGTTATGAAAGGTATTTGCCGAAGACCACGAGATCGTCGTCCGGACGGTAGTACGCACGAATGCGTGCGATCTCCCGATACCCCACTGCGGCATAGAACCTGCGTGTCGGTTCATACCTGTCGCGTGATGAGGTTTCCACAACGATTAATCGTCCACCCCGGCTGACAACAAGCTGCTCGGCATGACGGATGAGCGCTGACCCTACGCCTTGTCCGTGCAGCGATGGATCAACAGCGATCCAGTACAGGTCAAACGTCCCCGCCGTTGCGGGAGTTGGACCGATGCAATAATACCCGGCAACGGTACCGTTGTCGTATACACCAATGAGATAATCCTGCTGGCCCGGCTTGTCTGACACGGCATCCATGAGTTCCAGCGCGATGGCAAGTTCCTCGCTGTTGAAGACTTCCGTCTTCTCCAGAATCCGAAGCAAAGGAACGCGGTCCTCGCGGCGGTACACACGGATGGCCTCGGCGGTCACGGCATCTAGCGAAGCCTTTTCAAACACGGGTGCGCTCAAGCGCGCTCTCCACAATCTTGCCGATCGACTCGGGGTACGTCAATCCATAAACCCGTGTCGACCGCGCGAATCCCGCATCCGCCGAGATATCCGGATTGGGGTTCACCTCGAGGACATACGGGACGCCCGAAGATGATAGTCGAAAATCCACACGGGCATAGTCACGGCAGCCAATCAGACCAAAGCAGCGCAGTGCCGTCGCCTTCAGATCCGCCTCCTGGCGGGTGGTAAGAGGAGCAGGACATACCCCTTTCGTTCCTTCATAGGCGACGGTGCCCTGGATCCACTTGGCCTCATAGCTTACAATCTTGTGCATGTCGGCCGTCAGACCGGAGAAATCTATTTCGCTAATCGGCAGCACGACCGGCGTGAGAGAGCCGAGGATGGCAACATTCAATTCACGGCCGTTGACATATTCCTCGACGAGTGCCGGCTGGGCGAACTCTTCGATGATATACTGGACCCGGCGGCGCAACTCGGCAGGGTTGTATACCACGGAACGATCGTCGATCCCAACACTCGCATCTTCGCCGGAGGGTTTGACGATTAATGGGAACTTCAGCTCACCGGGCGCGACCTTGTCCGATTTTCCAAACGCCTTAAACCGCGGGGTGCGGATACCGTGGTGTGTAAGGAGTTCCTTTACGCGGGGCTTGTTGAGCGCAAGGCCCAACGCCGTCGGACCGGCGCCTGTGTAGGGAATCTTCAACAGTTCATATACTCCCGCCACATGCATTTCGTGGATCGACTCATTGCCGAGACACTCGACAAGGTTGAAGATCATGTCCGGTCGATCGTTGCGCAGGTAATCGAACAACCTGAACGCGTCACTGTCGACGTTGAACGTTGTCGTAGAGTACCCGATGGAATTGAGTGCCTCCTTGATGTCGTCCATTTCGTCGACAACACCGACTTCCGAGAGATCGATCAATTCCTGAAACGTCCGCTTTTCCCCTCTCCGAATCTGGGCACCCGCCTGAAGTTTCCCCTTCTCGTTCACATAGCTGGCCTTTTGTTCCCGGTCGCCGGTGACGGGTTGATTATAGAGAATGGCTATTCGGATCTTCTTTGTCATACGTAAATATATGCGCTCTTTCGCCGTTATAATGCCATGAGAACAGGTTGTGCCACAGTCAGTCCGGCGCGATGCATTGCGACATCAAGGACGGTGTTCATCAGTTGATTATAGGACATCCCTGCTGCACGCGCAGCTTTCGGAAAACATGAATTGTCCTCAGGCTTGGGGAGAATTCCAGGCAGGGGGTTGACTTCGAGAATCATGGGCCGCCCATGCGCGTCGAGCCGGACATCGATGCGGGACCAGTCACGGCAATGAAGAACGCGATAGGCAGAGGAGCAGATCGATTCTATTGCGGATTTCAGATCTGCATCCAATTGCGCAGGGCACTCAAAGATATCCAGAGGGCGATCAGATTGATCCCAAATCCATTTGGCTTCATATGAATAGATGGGGTTCACCCCTTCCGGGAGCGCGTCGAATTTTATCTCCACAATAGGCAACACCCTGAGATCGCCATCGTTGCCCAGCATGGCAACGGTAAACTCACGCCCTGGCAGAAACTCCTCAACGATGGCCGGCTGCCGGTAGGTATCCAAAATAGTCGAAACTTCCCGATCGAGCTCTTCCACATTGTGTGCCACGCAAGAGTTATAGATGCCCTTGCTTGACCCTTCATGGAGAGGTTTGACCATCGCAGGAAATTTCACCCGGAGATCATCGAACTCCTCCATCGAGGAAATGACTGCAAAGGGGGCAGTGGGAATACGATGGTAGGAGAGAATTTCCTTTGTTCTGGCTTTGTCGAGGCAAAGGGCAAGAGTGAGGGGATCGGAGCCCAGATACGGAATCTGCAGCATCTCCAGCATGGCAGGGATTTGTGCTTCCCGCGAGACGCCGTGCATTCCTTCCGCAATATTAAAGACGAACGAAGGTTTCAGCGCGCGGAACTTCTCAAACGCCTGCTCGTTCGCTTCAATCATCGTAACCGGGTAACGTTCTTCCAGCGCCGCCCTCACCGCTTGGATCGTCTCCTCCGTGTCCCACTCCGCATATACATCATTCGTCCGGCCTTCTCGTCCCATGGTGTGGTTCGCAGGAAGAGATGTCTCACCGATTCGACTGTGGGAAGATTGGGAAGAACTCTGTGGGGCGGTAGGCGCGGTCCCGGATGTGACAGCTTTGATGTTGTATACGAGAGCGATCGACGACTGCGATAGAGCTTGATGTGGTAACGATGAGTCCAGAGACTCTCCATGTTGTTCGACTGATGTCATACCTCTACGCAAATATAAGCTTTTTCCGTATTCTGTCAAGAAAAAAGTGTGAATTCGCGCACTTTTGTGATCGACCCCTCCACCTCGCTTCCTGTGCGATAACGGATGTTGAATGATCGTTTTGTGGATCGCACCGACATAATCGGGTCAACCGTTCTTCACGAGAGCAAGATCTTCACCGCAATACTTCCGCACATATTCGTTGAGCGCGCGATGCTCGGGTTGCCTCAGTTGCGGATCATTCTGCACGATGCCAAACGCGTCCGAACGCGCGCTCTANNCCGGCACGCCGCTCTGCCGTGTTCCGAAAAAATCCCCGGGGCCCCGCAATTGCAGGTCCATCTCCGCAATCGCAAAGCCATCCGTCGTTGAAACCATGGCCGCAAGACGCTGTTCCGCAGCCTGCTGTTCATCGATCGATAGTGATGGTTGACGCGTCACTCCGCGGCGAGCACGCTGCGCAATCCATCCTTTGGTCTGCAGGATGCAATGCGACTGTTCCGCCCCACGTCCAACCCGTCCGCGCAGCTGGTGCAG
>PMNP01000372.1 GCA_003161755.1 Ignavibacteriota bacterium
AGCCGGCGGTGCGGGAGTACATCGAAGACGAAATCGCCAAGGTCGCCCGCGGCGCACACTGAACAACCGGACTCCCGATCATGATCAAAGCGGTCATATTCGACCTCGACAACACACTTGTCGATTTCATGACCATGAAGCGTCTTGCAGTGAGCGCGGCGATCAATTCCATGATCGACGCCGGCTTGCGCCTGACCCCCGCGGAGGCACAGGCCCGCATCGACGCGATTTACAAGGAGAAGGGGATCGAGTTTCAAAACGTATTCGACCACCTCCTCTATGACGTTTTCCAGAAGGTCGACTACAAGATACTCTCGGCCGGGGTCATTGCCTACAGGAGGGCCCGGGAAGCCGCCCTCGTTCCCTATCCGCACGTCAATATGACGCTGGTGGCATTGCTCAAGCGGGGCATCAAGCTCGCGGTGGTGTCGGATGCCCCCGGGCGCGAAGCGTGGCTCCGGCTCTGCTATCTGAACTTCCACCAGCTGATCGATCATGTGGTCACGTTCGAGGACACGGGAGAGCGGAAGCCGAGTCCCGCACCGTTCCGACGCGCACTGGACCTCCTGCAGGTGGAGCCGCACGAGGCCGTGATGGTCGGCGACTGGGCCGAACGGGACGTCGTCGGTGCGGCAAACCTCGGCATCACCACGGCGTTTGCCCGCTACGGGGACACATTCGGGACCGTGGAATCGCATGCCGATTTCGACCTGAATGACGTCTCGGAACTCCTGGACGTGATTGACCGCGAAAACGCAAAACGGGGCGGGACCTGACATGGTCAAAGGGATCGGCGTGGACATCATTGAAATTGACAGGATCAGGCGGAGCATCGAACGCCTGGGGGATCGATTCCTCGACAAAGTGTACACTCCGGGCGAGGTCTTGTACTGCAACGGAAAGGCACACCGCTTCCAGCACTATGCCGCGCGCTTCGCCGCTAAAGAAGCGCTGAGCAAGGCCCTTTCCACCGGCTGGGCGGGGGAGTTCCGCTGGAAGGACGTCGAGGTGATGAACGAGCCCTCGGGTCAGCCTCGTTTCACCCTGCACGGAGCCCTGTGTGAACGGCTCGCAGGGGTGAGCATCATGCTCTCCCTCTCGCACTCGGACAGCCACGTCGTGGCGATGGTGCTGATCCAGGAGGGGGCTGGGTGAGGCTCACCATCTACAGGAAGCTGATGATCGGGTTCGGGATTGTCATATTCCTGATGCTCATCGCCACCGCGTACGTTCTCCTCGAGCTTAAAAAGGTTACCGGCACGTCCCGCACCGCATTGACCGTCGACGTGCAGGCGATCGACCTCGAGAAGGAGATGCGCACGATCCTCTACGAGGAGGAGCGCTACGCCGACAGGTACTTCATGGCGCGGGATGCGTCCTACAGGAGCGTCTTCCTGGAGTACAATAGGCGGTTCGTCAGGCATCTGGATTCTCTCTCCGGCATGCTCTCCGACCAACGGGAACGGGAGACGCTCGACCTCGCCGGCCAGATTCACGATCAACATTTCACCTCGGTCCTGGGCGACGACCTCACGCCTTCCGCAGTGAACGGGCGCGCCGACGCCATTGACAGCGTCCGGAAATCGCTCGACGATCTGGTTTCCCTGCGGCAGCACGCGGTGGATTCGTCCATACAGAGCCTCGACCGCGCCACCGAGCGGTCGCTGAAGGTGGCCCTGTTTATCGCCATCGGAACCCTTCTCGCCGCCATCGGCGCTGCATTGATCATCACACGCACTATCACGCGCCCGATCGGGACGCTCGTCGCCGGGACGAGCGAAATCGCGTTAGGGTCTTTTACACGGATACGGATCCCCTCCCGCGATGAAATCGCCGACCTGGCGCGGGCATTCAACCACATGAGCGAGAGCCTCGACCAGATGAACCGGTTCCGTGCCGAGATGATGCAGCACATCTCCCATGAGATCAGGATGCCGCTCCAGTCGATACTCTCGGCGCACTACCTGCTGACGAAGAAGGCCGATTCCCCTGTGAACGAACCGCAGTTGAAAATTCTCAACGGGATACGGGAAAACGTCCAGAAGATCGCAAACTTCAGCAACCAGTTCCTGGACCTTTCGAAGGTCGAAGCGGGGATGATGCGGTACGATTTGAAGCCGGTTGATCTCGCCGCAATGGTCAAGCCGGTGGTCGACGATGCTTCACTGGTCGCCGCCGGGAAAGAGATCTCACTGACGTTCGTTGCATCAGACATTCCCCCGGCGTTCATCGACCCGCACCGGAGCATTGAGATATTCGGGAACCTGATCAGCAACGCACTGAAGTATACCGAGAATGGAGGAAAAATCGAAGTGTGGGTGGGCCCGTGTCCTTTCGGTGTGCAGGTGGTTGTACGCGACACCGGATCCGGCATCTCGAAAGAGGAACTTCCGAAGATATTCACGAAATTCTACCGGACCAATACCGCAATGAGGGGGGGAAAAAGGGGAACGGGTATCGGGCTTGCTTTCGTGAAGGCGCTCGTCGAGGGGCAGGGGGGAAGAGTGTATGCAAACAGCACGCTGGGCGTGGGTTCGACGTTCACTGTCGAATTTCCCGTTCACCGTTCGGAAAAAACTGGAGCCGCATGAAAATGAGACAATGCCTGTGGACTCTCGTTGCGGCCGGGATGACATTGTCAGGTTGCGGGCCGTTTGCGCCGGAAAGGTTTCCCGAAACGGGTGCAGCCTACCGGATGCGGCTCGCCGACAGCCTCGAACAGGAGGGGATGTTCCAGAGGGCGGCAATGCAGTATGCAAACGTGGCCGAGGGGTTCCCACGGTCAAGTTACTATCCGGCGGCCGTCCGGAGAGCTGCGCTCATGTACTCGATCAGCCCGTTTTCCGCCCGGAACGACAGTGCAGCGTACCGGTGGTACGTCGCATATCTTTCCCTCCCGATGAAGAAGCCCGAAAGGGAGAATGTCCGGGTCTCCGTCGAGATCCTTCACCGCATTCTGCGGCTTCACGCGCAAATTGAACAGATTTCCGCTTCCGGCGACAGCCTCACCGTCCTGACAAAGAGACAGTCGGCTTCATTAAATGCCGATTCACGCAGGTTGCAGGAGCTCGATCTCCAACTGCAGCATGCACAGGCTGAATTGAGGAAAATCAAGGAAATCGATCTCCGCCTCTCGAAATCCAGGATCCGCTGACCGGGGATGCAATTCCTGGTGGTAAGTGGAACAGGGAAGCCTCTCGGGGGAGCGGTTGATTATCAGACAGGATTTGCGTATTGTGTGCGTGGAAGAGCGTTCTTGGCACATTTCGCGATCGTCAATGAAATCCCTCGGGATCAAAAAACTGTACTATTCGATCAGCGAAGTCGCAAAGATCACGGACCTCGAGCAATACGTCTTGCGGTACTGGGAGTCGGAGTTTGAGCAACTGAAGCCTGCGAAGAACAGGGCCGGCAACCGGATTTACACGAACCGCGAAATCAAGCTGATCCTGTATATCAAGAAGCTCCTCCGGGATGAACGATACACGATCGAAGGGGCGAAACAGGTCCTGAAAACCTACACGCCCGAGGTCGACACGGGGGAGCAGCTGGAGCTTATCGACGCCCCGAAAGCAAGGACGAAGATCAAGGACGAACTGCTTCGCGCGGACATGGTCGAGACGAAGGAATTCCTGCAGGAGCTTCTCAAGAAGCTGGCATAGCATCGAAATTGTTGCAGCACCGGTACACGGAGCGTAGCGCAGCCCGGTAGCGCACCTGAATGGGGTTCAGGGGGTCGCGGGTTCAAATCCCGCCGTTTTGAAGTTGCGTAGTGGTTTCTTTGCTCACTCTTCAGTATACTCATCCCAGTTAAGGAATCCTAGCCCGTCATTCTAGGATTTGTGATGTCAAGATCAAGTCCACCTCACCGAGCAATTGACTGAATGAGAAATGCAGAATACAGAAAGTGGATGGCCAGCGGCGCCAATTGCGCATGTATGTGATATGAAGAGCATTGAAAGGCGATCATAGATGAATAAGCGAAGAATTGATATCCTGATAGTGTTCTTTTTGTCCTTGGTTCCAACCTGTGTCAAGTTCGTGTTCTATCCACTCTATCCCGGTTCTGATGATGCTTTCATTCACGCCAGAATAGCAAGCAATATTGTGGCTGGGCTTGGCTGGGGAATCAATGCACACGAAGTTGTCAATATTTCTACCGCCCCACTCTACACAATTCTCCTGAGTTTGATCGCTTGGTTGACTCCAAACTATTTCTTGATGGCGATGATCTTTTCATGTATTTGCTCAGCAATTGCAATTGTGGTCACCTATCTCATAGTGTCCCGATTGACTACTCACAACACTGCACGTGTGTTTGCCACGATAGTAGCTGCCTTTAATGTCCACCTTTGGAGGTGGAATGGAACGCTAATGGAAACGATGCTGGCCGTTGCCCTTACTCTTGTAGTCTTCTATCAATGTATTCGATCCACTGAGAACCCAACGATACCAAGGATATTCTGGCTTGGAATAATTCAAGCGGCAGCAGTTCTTGTTAGACCGGAACTACTATTACTTCCATTCTCGACAATCCTCTATTTTCGACTCAATAATCCGCGTCGTCTGTACATGGTTATTGGAACGTTGGCTTCTGCAATGGCTATAGGACTATTACCCTGGATTACATTTTCTCTGCTATATTTCCACTCCATCCTTCCAACAACCTATTATGCAAAGGCAAGCGGCCTACACCTGCTAAACCCAATGGTGATCAAGGGAGCGGCTGTCACTCTGGCAACTTCCTATCTCCCGGTTATCGTAGCCTTGTTAGCATGTCTTATATTTCTTCCAAGACTTGAGGTCAAGCAGCGATCACTCCTGGTCCGGAGAGTATTGCCATTCCATTGTTTCCCTCCTTAGTATTCTCCTTCTATTATATAAGAACTCCTGGATTGGAGAGTGCTGCCAGGTATTTACTCCCTGCATTGAGTGTTGTCCCAATCATCGGGGCACTCTTTCTCGATTCGTTCTTTCCGTTCATTCAGAGACAAATTATCCGTTGGATACCCAGTCTTGTATGTCTAGTGCAGGTTGCATTTACCGCATATTTGGCTAACAACATAGTATTTCCAATTCTAAGTCGGTTTCAAGAGAACTACGTGCAAACGATGTCAACGGTTGCAGACTTTTTGGCGCACAATTGTAGCCCAGCTGACAAAGTTCTGGTAGAAACTGATATTGGAGTTCTCTCATATCACGGAAACTCTGCGTTCACGATTGCAGATGGTGCTGCATTGGCTTCTCCTGAGCTAAGAAGACTGAGTGTAAAAGAGCAAATTTCTTTGTGCAAGCCAGTTTTTGTTGTACAAAGTCACAGTGACAGGCCAGACGGTCTTTCTGGTGAAGATGATCGTCTGCAATTCCTCTTCGCAAAAACCTTTGAGAGTCACAGCGTAGAATTCCATGGGCTAACGTACTACTGCAATGTTTATCGCGTGTCCTTTTGAAGTGAAGCCATGACCTACACGCTCTTGCGCCTACACCAGAGTTAGTCTGGTTCGCAGGGTCGAAACAGCGTTCCAACCAATCTTCTTGTCATGGCACAATCTGCCGCCTACGATCCCTGGATGAATGCCCAGGTTGGAAGCGAAATCTGCAATATTCTTTCGTGATAGAGGGCCTTCCAACAGTTCAGCGTAACGCTTCGGCGGGATCAGTTCGTTGGTTGCGAACTCATCGGCTTCGTCTTCCTTGGATCGCGCAACCGCCAGTTCCTTCCGATCAAATTCAAGAAACCGCCCCTTCCGGCCATGAAGCAACAAATGTCCGATTTCGTGAAAAAGATTGAACCAGAAGATGTCGGCCCAGGAATAGTACAGACTGAGCTGAATGACAGGAACCTTGTTGATCCATCTAACAGCTCCACTCACTCCGGATCCCGCGAAATGGGCCATGAAGACCAATGCAACTCCGGCCTCATTCAGCAACTGCATTGTTCGTGCGGAATAGACCTCTGGGTTCTCGACGGACAATGTCTTGATCCCACGCAGGTTTTCTCTCAACTTCGATTCCGAATACGGCGGTAAATGTTGTTTTCGTGCCTCTAACTCTCCGCACCGTAACCACGCTGCAATGGTCTCAGCTCTTACGCTCTCTGTGGGCCTGGTGCGGAATGCAACGGATTCGGTGATGGCAACATATTGCAAGGAGTTCACTCCGAAAAATTTCCAGAGGTTTTCGACCCTGCGTTCCTTGTTTGCCGTTTGTTCAACATATCCGCGTCTAGCCAGTTCCTGATACGGAAATGTTGACAGAATTCCGATCTCATCTTTTAGTGCGGCCGTACGCTCAATGCGCGCTTTGGTCTCCTGATAGTCTTTCTCCAGATTGAGCCAGAAGGAAGCGGAGCCACCGAGCGCATTTTCCAGAGCGAGGGCCGTTTCGACTGTGATCGAAGCCTCCCCATTAATGATCTGACTCAGGTGCTTTTCGCTTATGCCGGTGCGCTCACTCAGACTCTTTTGCGTTATACCTTCCCGATCAACACTTTCAGCAATGACGCGGCCGGGATGAATTGCTTTGTTTGGATTGTATGCCATAGGTCAATGATAATCCTCAAAAATGGCGAGAATGAGCATGCTCTTAATGCTCTTGAAGTTGTCTATCCTGTATGTTGGGTCTTTCTCCTGATTTGGTCTGAATATCACACGGTTGACCCTATCGACATCGACCGCAAAGCAACCTTTGTACGAACCCCGAAGCGGATGCGGGCGGTATCCGCGAGGTACTTCTGCGAGTGTCGGTGCTGCCTTGAGGACGTTTATTGCGGACAGGATTGCCGTCGCCGAATCGATTCCCTTCTTCTTGTTGTATCTCCTGCTCAGAGCCTCGTAATCATTCAGGAGCTTTTCATGTTTGGGGTCGGCAAACGCTAAGTCCATGATCCCCTTGCCATAATGTACTTCATTATTTGATTTACCATTAAGGTAAACGCAATATACTCACTTTCTGAATGGAAGTCAATATCCGTCTTGTGCGGGAAGAAGCATTTCAAAACGTCCTGCAAAAGAATTTCTATTAAACTTTCCTTATTGGTGGGGAATCCAATACTATTGGAACCCCGTCTCCCCGTCATTACTTGGTTTTTTGGACGTTTCTTTGTTCTTTTGTTGACGAAAGACCAGTTTTGTTCGAAGAGATTGCAGAGTATGGAACCTGTGAGCCAACAGGATCATTTAGAGGATAGGTGGAATGTCGCTCTGCCACGCGTATTCTTTTGAGGACCCCATGATGTTGCGAGGCTGTGTCCCGCTGTTGCGATGGTTGCCAGTTTGCATTGTCCTCTCATTCTTTGTGACCACTGCACATGCTCAGGAGGACGAAGGATTCGGCAAGAACAAGGTCCAATACCATCACTTCAACTGGTCGTACATCCAGTCGGATCACTTCGACATCTACTTTGACGAGGGAACGCTCCCGCTCGCGAATTTCACTGCTGCTGCGGCTGAGTCGGCGTACACCGCCATCAGCAAGTCGTTGCGCTACCAAATCATCAATCGTATTCCCATTATTGTCTACGCGTCACACAACCAGTTCCAGCAAACCAACGTGGTGAGTGAATACCTCGAAGAGGGAATCGGTGGCGTTACTGAATTGTTCAAGAACCGCGTGATCCATCCGTTTGAAGGTGATTACAAGAAAATCCGCCACGTCATCCACCATGAGCTCGTCCACGGCGTCATCAACGACATGTTCTACGGGGGCTCGCTCCAATCGATCGTCTCCAATAACATTACCCTGCAGCTTCCGATGTGGATGAACGAGGGTCTTGCCGAGTTCGAAGCCCTGGGGTGGGAGACCGATTCGGATATGTTCCTGCGCGATGCGACCGTGCATGAATACCTGCCCGATATCAGAAGCCTGTACGGGTACTTCGCCTACCGGGGCGGACAATCCATCTGGTGGTATATTGCCAATAAGTATGGCCAGCAGAAAGTAGGAGAGATCCTCAATCGGATCAAAAGCCTCCATAGTATTGAGGGGGGATTCCGGGCCTCAATCGGACTTTCAATGGAAGAGCTCTCCGATCGTTGGCAAAAGGAACAAAAAGTTGTCTACTGGCCCGATATCGCAAAGCGTGAAGAGCCGGAGGATTATGCCAGAAGACTCACTGATCACCGCAAGGACGGCTCCTTCTATAATACAAGCCCCGCCATCACGCCGCAGGGGGACAAGATTGCTTTTATTACCAATCGAAACGATTACTTCGACATCTACCTGATGAATGCACTCGACGGTACGCTGATCGAAAAACTCGTGGCGGGAAATCAAACCAATAGTTTCGAGGAACTTCACCTTCTAACGCCGGGAATGAGCTGGTCGCCTGACGGGAAGAAACTTGCCCTGGCTGCCAAAGCCGGCCCCGAAGATGCGATGATGATTCTTAATGTGGATAACGGTGACCAGGAAAAGATCACGTTTGGTCTGGATGGAGTGTTCTCTGTCGTCTGGTCTCCCAAAGGCGATAAGATCGCCTTCGTCGGCGACAGCGCGGCACAGTCCGACATTTATGTCTATGACCTGGCAACGAAACAGCTCACGAACCTTACGAGCGACATTTTCAGCGATGCGTCTCCGGCATGGTCTCCGGATGAAAAGTCGATCTATTTTTCCTCCGACCGCGATAGTGCCACGTCGGGCGGCACGGTGATGCGGCTCGGCCTGAATCAACTCGATCTCTACCGCATCGATATTGACTCGAAAGCAATTACGCGCATCACCAATTGGCCACATAGTGATGAAGTGTCGGCAGAAGTCTCCCCCGACGGCAAGAGCTTGATCTTTATATCCGACAAGAACGGAATCAACAATATCTACGTGATGGACCTGTCGACGGGGAAATCCCGCCCCATCACAAACTCGCTGAGCGGCGTTTATCAACTGAGCCTCTCACGGGACGGTTCGAAACTTGTGTTCGCATCGCTCAACAATGCAGGGTTCGACCTGTTCATGCTGCGGAACCCCTTGAACCGTGACCTCAAGATTGCCGAACTCGAGCCGACGGAGTTCTTTAAACAGCGATACGGATCGCCGAACATGGCCGCAAAACCGGCTGCACTTCCGGCCTCGGCTCAGGATTCGCTCGGTGGAATACCGCGGAGGGACAGCAGCGCTCTTAAATCGGATTCCAACGCTGTGACATCGAAGACCGACACCCTGAAAGCCCACGAAGCGGCCGATTCAACGCTGCGATACGGGGGCAATGTGCAGGTGGATTTCAGCAACTACGTGTTCCGCGATTCGCTGGACCAAAGCGTCCCGATCGATTCGACGCTTGCTCGTCTTCCGAAGATTACCNNACCGACAATGTGGACTCGACGGGAAACTACAAAGTGAACAAGTACCGTCTGAACTTCACCCCCGACATCATCTATGGAAATGCGGGGTACAGTACATTCTATGGGGTGACAGGTTCAACCATTATGGCGTTCAGCGATCTCATGGGAGATCACCAAATCGTCTTCTCCACCAATTTATTGCTCGACCTGAAGAACAGCGATTATGGTTTGCAGTACTTCTATCTTCCCAACAGGATCGACTACGGCGTCGGCGGCTTCCATAGTGCACGGTTCATCATCATTAACGACCAATATGGCGGGAGCCTGTATCGGTTCCTCACCAATGGGGCAAACATTTCGGCAAGCTATCCGTTCAACAGGTTTGATCGGATGGATTTCGGACTCAACTGGTACAACATCTCCAAGGAAAACCTCGACGTGCCGGACGATCCGGTTCAGAACCGGGACGTTCTTGTTCCTGCGATCAGTTATACCCACGATACGTCGCTCTGGGGCTTGATCTCTCCTGCCAATGGATCTCGTTATCGGTTTGATCTCTTCGGNNCGCCTGGGAGCGGATGGAATCAGCTTTTTCAATCTCACAGGTGACTACAGAAAGTATCTTCGGCTTGGACGGTACTACACGCTTGCCTTAAGACTGGCCGGCGGCGGCAGCTTTGGCCGGAATCCCCAAAAGTTCATTATCGGCGGAGTGGATAACTGGATCAATCGCGAATTTGAGAATGGCTATATTCCCCTGCAAAACGCAGAGGACTTTATCTTCCTGCAGGTAGGGACTCCGCTGAGAGGGTATAACTACGTGGCGGCCATTGGTTCGCGCTACGCACTGTTCAATTTTGAATTCCGCTACCCGCTGCTGGCTATTCTTCAAGCCGGACCGCTGCCGCTCGGATTGCAAAGCCTCGGTGGTGTGATGTTCTTTGATGCAGGATCGGCCTGGGACAAGGAGCGAGAGTATCGTGCATTTGAAAGAAACGATGCAGGTTCGGTGGTCACCCGCGATCTCCTTATGGGGATGGGGACCGGAGCGCGAATCTACTTCCTGGGATTTCTTGTAAAGGTTGATGTTGCGTGGGCTTGGTCGTGGAGCTACTTCTCGCCGCCGAAATACTATTTCTCGCTCGGCACAGACTTCTAATTTTGAAATTCCAAATGCCAATTTGGAATTTGGAGACTAGGTCAGCTCAGCGGCAGGCGTACCACAAATGACGATCCTTTGCCCGGTTCACTCGTGACGCTGATAGAACCGCGATGAAGGCCTGCAATCCACTTTGCAATGGAAAGTCCCAACCCTGATCCACCCTGCTCGCGGGAACGAGCCTTGTCAACCCGGTAAAAGCGGTTGAAGATCTTTTCCAAATCCTCCTGCGGAATGCCAATCCCGGAATCCGCCACCTCGAAGACCGCTGATCCATCCTCGCGTCCGACCGACAGCCATACAGAGCCCCCCTCGGGGGTGTACTTGATGGCATTATCGACAAGATTCAGGAACAACTGCCGAAGCCGCACGCGATCGCCAACAATCGTAATCGGCGCTACCTCCTTCAGTTTGACGCAGATCCTCTTTTGTTCTGCAAGGACAACGCTGTCTTCATAGAGTTCGTTTACCAGCGACTTAAGGTCGACCTCCGAGAACGTCAAGTCTGCATTCCCCTGTTCGGCTTTCGCCAACGACAAGAGGTTGTCGATGATCTTGCTCAGGCGCAGAATTTCCTCCAGGGAACTCTCCAGCACAGTGCGATATTGATCGGGAGTTTTCGGGTTCCGCAGGCAGAGTTCCAGTTCGCCCCGCATGACGGTCAGGGGAGTACGGAGTTCATGGGATGCATCCGCCGAAAACTGCCGCACTTGAGCGAATGAATCGTGCAAGCGGCGGATCATTTCATTGATGGTCGATGCCAGCCTGCCAATTTCATCATTCTCATTCTTGACAGGAATCGTCTGGTCGAGGTTTTCCGCCGTGATTCGATGCGCGCGCGTTGTGATGTCGTGGACCGGCGCAAGAGCACGGTGCGCCAGGCCAAGACCAAAGATGACCGAAAGGGCAACGGCAATCGGTATCAGCAAG
>PMNP01000304.1 GCA_003161755.1 Ignavibacteriota bacterium
CTGGCCGCTTCAATCGAGTCATGCTGGATCTCGGTTCCCACCACCTGGCCTGCGGATGCTGAAAGACAGATCGCGAAAAGACCGTATCCGCAATAAAGATCATACAGCGTGCCCTTCCCACCTTCTCCCAACAAACTTCCCGCCGTTGTTACGAGAGTCTCCGCGATCGAGAGGTTGACCTGCGAGAAAGAAAGGGGAGAGAAAAGAAAGTGCTTTCCCAGGATGTTTTGATGAATGGATTCCTTGCCAAACAGGCGCTGGAGTGTGGGACGACGTTTTCTCGCCGTCCCTCCCAGATAATATCCTCCTGCCGATTCATCCTCATACAGAAAGAATCCCACGACTGAAGGGACTGCCCTGGTCAACGCCTTGGAGAGAGCGTTCGCCGCTTTTACCAGAGGGCCGCTCATTGATTCGACATTGAGTATCACAGTGAATTCCCTGTAGTTTCCCTTGATAATGACATACTGGAGGGAAGCAGCCAAGGGCGAATCGGCATGGCGTTGGAGATCGTTCCCTATCTGCCCGAAAATCCTTGCGTGCTCCGGCGGCTCAATGGCACAACTCACGATGGGGAGCGGGCCAACTTTTCCACGATCATCGGGCGCAAGAAGTGTGAGGAGCGGTCCCTGTCGTGTGGAGACGGCTTTCCGCTTGCTCACCGTTCGATAGGCACGCCCTCGCGGCGAGGGTATGATCGCCTGAAGGTCACCCGGGAGACTATGGGCGGACCAGAAGTCCTTCAGAACGGCATTCTTGATGCGAAGCTCGGCTTCGTACTCCAGAGCAGAGGCATTGCATAACGAGCACGTCTGCCCTGTGGCTGATTGACATTCGCCCGACTGAAGGCGGCGTGGGGGGGAAACTCCCGCGCGGAAGTCGTTTGCAAGCATTTCCTCGAAGGACATCGATTCCATGTGGTTATGCGCTGGTCAGTTGGGTAGTGTTGGTCTGTGTCTCCCGGAACGCAGCGGGACGTTTGGATGGAACTTCCCGTGGTCCGCGGGTATTTATATAAAGAGGAATATACGAAATGACGTACTGTTAACGAAAATTAACCCGCGCATAATTTTGGATTAATTTTTCGGGCGCAAGGGGTTCGTATCTTTCCATGTCGGTCGTTGTGTCCATTCCCGTCGAGAGGTTCTCATGCCACATGGCAAAAGGGGAGTACAGCTCAAGGCTCTGATTCAGGATATTCGTGATCTTGTCCAGTACGTAAAATCAACAAAGCTGCGCATTGCAGCCGGCCATCCTTCTGAAACTGTCCGGCTCTTCATTCGTCTCATTGATCAGGGACGGTTCACCGATGCCATAGAACTGCTGCCGTCGGCTCTTGTCCAGGCGCTCGGCGTTGAACCGCTGGAATCGATATTGTATTCCGACTCGAAAGAAGTGCGTGATCGGGGTGGGGTTGAGCGCATCGAGATCCTTCACGACAGTGTGACGCTCGCCGCGGCAACTGTCGATGTCAATATCCGGTATCATGACGGCTCCGTTGACAATGAATGCATCGGGCTGATGAATGAAAAAGGGTTTTGGCGGATTGATATGCTGAGATAAGAGCATGCGCTCCTGGTTATGGAGTCCTATGTTCGTTGGCTGCCTGTAACCGATCCAGCACCTTTTCAATACAATTGTAGAGCGATACCGGCGTATAACCAGGCCTTTTCCCTATTCACACAGGGGAAAGGCTCTGCTGTTTGTCGGGGGGGGGACATGAGAATGAGGAGATTGGGATATTGGGGTGAACGGGAAATCTGGTGGATCATGCTGATCGCAAAGGGGACTCTCCGCCCTCTTGCAGGTCTCGATAAATAGATGGAAATTGTCCATTGAAAAGCTGCTGACCCGCGGCCGTCACACAAAGAGACAGAGTCTAAAGGAGCGATACCGATGAAGAAGTACGTACCACTGACACTCCTGCTTGCTTTGGTTATATCAGCGTGCAGTTCTTCTCATTTTACAACATATCGCCCTGCCGGATCGGCACAAGCCAGTTGGACGATCACCGTGATCCACAAGAACGAATTGCCCGACAATTTCAAGGTGGTCATCAACGATTCCACGGTGATTGACGCGACGACGTATTCCTTTTCGGGGAATCTGGAGCAGAAAGGGAAGTATGATGGGAAGGAGATCAGACTTGTTATCACCACATCATCCGGCTTCCTGGGATTTGGCGCCGGGTACGACGCATTGGTGTTCGTGAGTGACGAATTAGCGGCGACGTTTAAGCTCTGATTCAACCTGAGTCCCGATATTATTGAATAGGAATGGTTCTCTCCTAGGCTGACCAGGGAACTCATCATCGCTCCCCAACTATTGGAGCAGACCTCCATCAATTGACTGAGAAATTCAGTCTAGGTCAGAATTTTCCAAATCCATTCAACCCGACAACTGCTATTGGGTATCATTTGCCGAAAGCCAGCAACGCAAAGCTGGCAGTCTACGATCTGCTTGGGCGTGAGGTGGCGGTGTTAATGGATGGGTATCAGACTGCAGGGGAGCACCATGTGACATTTGATGCAAGGAATCTCTCAACGGGGGTATATTTCTACCGGCTCATGACCGGAAGCTTCAATGTTACCAGAAAAATGCTTGTGATGAAGTAGCCTGAACCGTACCGAATTAACACTTTGTGTCCGCATAACGCTCAGCGCAGGCCCGTTCTCTCCCATCGTCAGCAACTTTTCCGGCCTTTCCGCATCTATGAATTATGCTACCCTCATTATGGTGCTCCGGAGTGCCAGGAGCCAAGGGCAAGAGGAAGCTGCAGAAATCGCCGGGGAGGGGAATTTTCTTGCGCTGATTTGGTGTTTAAGGAAGGTAAGCAGCGAGAGCTGAATTCAACAGTATTGCCGCAGACAGGAACTCCCAGAGGTCAATCATGACAATCCGCAGAATCGGGACATGCGCGTGTTGTCGCTTCCTTGCAAGCGAACGATTCCGCTTTGTCGATGGTATCGGCCCATGACGTGAGTCTCTACGATTTTGTCATATGCCCTTCATTCGAAATCGGATGAAGGGTTTTTTGCATTTTATGAGGGAGGAATTGACGTGAGCATCGAACAACAAGCGGTTGACTTGAATGCATTGAAGTTCAATCAGGCGGCAATCATTACGCTCGTTCTTCTGGGATTTATCACCGACCAATGGCTGCTTCCTGCCTTCGTTGCGGCAGTGCTTGTTGCCGGATCGTTCGATCAGCGAGTAGCACTCTTCAAACTGACCTACCGCCATGTCTTCAAACCTCTAACAATCATCAAGCCAAACATCAGTCATGAATCGCCCGCCCCGCATGAATTCGCGCAGCTGCTCGGGGGGATCGTCCTCGGCACAGGATCGCTTCTCCTTGCTCTAGGCTCTCCAATCATCGGCTGGTCGTTTTGCTGGCTGGTCATTCTGCTTGCCGCAACGAACCTGTTTTTTGGGTTCTGCGTCGGGTGCTTTGTGTACTACCAACTTGGCAAGCTCGGCGTGCCGGGTTTTCAGCCACGCTCATCCTGAGGATTGCCACCAATGGCACAACTTCTCATTGAACGCCTGGGTCTTTCCGTTGCCGTGTTCATCGTGCTGATTGCCGCCGTGAAANNGGATCGGGCGACGCTCTGACACTCCTCTATTTCTGGTCTACATCCTGCTCACAGTGTTCACCGCAGGAACGGGAGCTTGAACAGGCAAGGGTAGCCTTGGGATCGTCAGGCCTGACACTCATAGTCCGCAAAGTGAATGCCCTCGAAGAGACGGAATTGGCGAGGTCGATGCATGTATTGACCGTGCCGACGACCGTCCTGCTCGATGCCCGCGGGAATGTGACCGCCTGGAATGCCGGCTTTGCTCCTGCACGGAAGATTCTCGCTCAAATCAGAGCGTCGAAGTGAACGACCAGTTTCGTAGCGCTCCCTTGCACTGCCCCGCACAATCAACCACGGGCTATTCCATGGGCGTGTTGCTGCGTTTGGAATCTGCCTTGTATCTCCCCCCGAAACTCGCTACTTTTGAAATCATTCCCGATGGTGTTGCGCTTGGAATCCGTTGCTTTGTGTATGACGGTTCTTGAAACAACAGATTGCAGGCTTTCGATCTGCTTCAAGTCCCATCCCACTCTCTTCATGGAAGAGTGGGGTCGAGTAGTCACTAGAAAGGGGTGAGTCTGGACTGACTTCCTTGATGCCCACCACACACAACATAGCGCAACAATTGCTGGATGTCATCCCCGATATGTGCTTCATTGTGTCGACGAAGCGTGTTGTGCTCGACTGCAATCGCGCGGCTCTCAAGACGCTTGGCCTGAAGAAAAGTGATCT
>PMNP01000205.1 GCA_003161755.1 Ignavibacteriota bacterium
GCAGGATGAGCGGCGGAGGGACCGTGGTGCAGGGTCCCGGATGCCTTGATTACACGCTCATCCTCCCTCTCTCGCTTGATCCTCACCTCGCGACAATAGCGGGGACGAACTCATTTGTCATGGAACGGATGCGATCGGCGATTGCGCCGTTGATTCACGATGCTGATGTTTCGGTGGAAGGCAACACAGATCTCACGCTCAATGGCTGTAAGATAAACGGAAACGCACAGCGACGCGGAAAAGACTTTGTGTTGTTTCACGGTGTGTTTCTTGTGCAATTTGACCTGACCGTCATCGACCGTTTATTGCCAATGCCATCACGCCAGCCAGAATACAGAAAAAATCGGCTCCACAGCAGTTTCGTAAGGAATGCCGGAGTTTCATTCGAAGATCTCAAACATGCTTTGTCTCGGGCGTGGAACGCTCATGCACCAGCCCCCGAACTATCAATCGATGAACTCCAGCACGTTGCAGGCTCCCGCTATGCCTCCCCCTCATGGAACCATCGAAAATAGGAAGGCCCATTTATTCTATAACAAAGAAAAACGGGGGAAAATTCAAGAATCAGGCAACTATTCAATAGCAGGGCAGGCGTAAAATCGTGGCTGGCGTGGCATATATTGGAGAGAATAGTTAAATCATTTCCAATCCGCCCGCCTCCATCCATCCGACCTTGCCATCTGCAATCCGGATTTTTATCCACGTTTCCACACGATCGGTCATTTGTACCTTCACCCCCGCATGGAGGACGAAGGCATCGCTGCTTTTGTCATCGGGTGAGTTTTTGATGGTTGCAAGGGCAGTCGTCACGACCGCCTCATCAGTCCTTCGAATGTCAGAAACCCTGCTCAGAAAAACGAGAAGGAAAAGGATAAGCAGAAAGAAGCCCACACCTGCAGTCCAAAGCCCGGCAAGCCTGAGCGTCCCGGTTCGTCCGATGAGCACCACAGCCAGGGCCGTGATGAGGGCGACAAAACACCCATACGCCAGCCAGGTGGCCGTGTCGAGTGAAAACGAATTCCGCGCTGCATCCGACCATTCCCATAAAAAGAGTTTCGGAGTGGCTTCGATCTTGTCGACCACCATCAAGCTGGCAATTTGCAGATTATGCCGGAGATCGTCATCCTCAGGCATCAATCTGAGCGCCCTTTCATAATTGAGGATAGCCTGAGCCGTGTTGCCCGACCTGTAATAGGCGTTCCCCAGATTGTAATAGAGATCGCCATTGGTATACCCATTGCGAACGATCGAAGTGTACAGTTCGATCGCCTGGGGGAGATTCCCCTGCTGGTACGCCTCATTGCCTTTGGCAAATAATTCCTCTGGTGACTGCGCCAGCAGCACAGATGGGAGCCCCAGGATGAGAAGGAGAAGGATTGCTTGTTTCATATATTCAGTGTGCGCTCTAGTTCAACGATTATTCTCCGGGCTTCGTCGTACGATCGTTGCATGCGAGGACGATCAATACTGGTAGGCGCAAATCGCACCATATCACAGTTTTCCAACTGAGCCCTTAGTGCCTGTACAAGTGCAGGAGGAACACCTTTGCTCGAAAGCGCTTTCGTGGCGCCATCAACAGAAAACTCCGCCTGGGGGATTGCAAGTTTATCCCCGAGATATTGCCAGAGCGCTCCAGCCACTTCGGAGAAAAACCTCACACCCGCAGGAACACTTCCTCCCGCTTTCGACGACGTTTCATGCAGGAGCTTCTCGGCGGTTTTCAATCTCTTCCTGGCAATCCTGCTTGCGCGCCGATTGCGATATCCTGCAATATCGGAGAGTGCAGCACGCCGACTGCGAGTATAGACCAAGGCACCGGCAAATCCGGCAATAGGAAGGAACAACAGGAAAACGAACACTCCGCTGTTATACAAGTAATCGCCTTGACGGGAAAACGTGGTGGGTCGCACCTTGATGAACCGGATATCCTGCGTCAACAATCTCACATCTTCACGCGAAAGGCCGTTGGCCACTGTTGGTGCTTGTGCGTTTCCCTGTTCGACATTCAGCTCGATTTCCGGCGAGCGTAACCGGACGTATTCGCGTTTCCCCAGGTCAAAGTAGGAAAATGTAATCGGCTTTACGGCCTTCATTCCGGGGTACCGGGGAATGAGCAGGTACTCGAACGTCTTGCTGCCGCTTATCCGGTCTCCCTGGCGATTGATGTTGTCGCTGACCTTCGGACTGTATTGCTCGAAGTCGGCAGGGAGCTCAATCGCGGGAGCCTCGAGCAACTTGACGTTGCCCGTGCCGGACACCGTGACCTTCAACGACACGGGTTCATTGGACCTCGTCGTCTTCTTGTCCAGAGTTGTGCCCATGGCAAACTCCCCCACTGCGCCCTTGAAGTCGGGAGGTGCGCCAGACGGGAGCGGATCCACCACGATCTTGACCGGCTCGCTTTTCGCCGCATAATTCGTCGTGCGACCAAACGGATCACGGAAGAATGCATCAAACGGATCTGCTGATCGCGGAGCCGGAACTTGTACCTGCGTTTGCACAACCATCGGACTGATTTCAAGCGTCCCAGATTGGGTCGGGAAAAGTGCCATTCGCTTGATCACACCGACGCGGAACTGCTTCCCATTGATGGTTTCATTGGTGAGTTGAATATCCTTCGGGGTTTCCACTTCCTCGCCCCAGAAGCCAGTCATCGTCGGCGTCTTCTCCACGGCATAGTTCATGACGGAAAGACGCGTGTACAACTTGAATGTCACATTGAGCTGTTCACCCTGGATCACATGGGTTTTTGAGACTGTGGCCCTCAGAAAAACATTTTCCCCGATTTGTCCACTCGGGTCCGCGCTGGCCGCCTGCGACTTGGGCTGGGCAGCACCCTTCACCACTTCAAGAGTCAATGGGGCGCTCCGCAGCGTCTTCCCACCCACATCGATCGTGGCAGAGCCTATTGCTAATTTCCCTGTTTCTTTCGCCTGCACAACATAACTGTAGGTGACTGACGACGACATGCTGCCATTGATGAACTGCATGCTCGTGGATTGGTTTGGCCCGGAGAGCACCCTGAATTTGCTCAGATCGGGGAGCTTCAGGTTGCTTCCTCCACCGGTGCCGGCATTCGTCAGGATGAAGGAAAGCTTAATCTCCTCGCCGATCCCGACGGGGTTCCGATCAACGCTGGCCTGGAATCCCACGTCCTGTGCCAACGACGGCATAGCCGCCATTGCAAGGAAAAGAAATGTCCCCGTTCTTCGGAAGATATTTACCATGGTCATTGCACTCTACCAGTCCTTGTCCGTCTTCGGCCGTTCCGCCGGACGGGTTCGCAGCTTTTTCTGGACATCCTTTTCGTTGTTCTTCAACACATCCAAAATCCGCTGTGCATCAGCCTGTGACATGCGCTTTTCCTGCTGCCGCTGCCGCTCCTGGTCTTGTTTCTGCTT
>PMNP01000130.1 GCA_003161755.1 Ignavibacteriota bacterium
ATTGGAGACGCAATAATGACGACGTGCCCTTCGACCGTGTGGTTGTTCGCATCGATGATGCTGTCAAGGGTGGTGCTTTTGCCAGACCCCGTGATCCCCGTGATCAGGGTCAGCCCCTGCTCGGTGTATGCAAGGCTCAGTGCCTTCGTCACGGATGGATGAAGATCCAGCCCTTTGTAGGGCCGCACAACACTGTTGATGGCACGCATATTCAACGCAAGATGATCAAGATCGAAATACGCATTTGCCCGGAAGCGAAACATGGAATCGTCTTCGATGATGCTGTAGGAAAAATCGAGACTCCTGTTCTCATACAGGAACAGACGCTGGCGCTCAATCAGGATCGTCTGAATCATGATATTGAATTCGTCGAGCGAGAAATTCCCAAGGTCACGGAACGGCTTCTTGTTGCCGTAAACGCGATACCACACATGTCCCGCGGCGCCGTAGCCGCCGATGTCAATATCGGAGGCATTGATGCGCGCCATGTGGCGCAGATAACTATCCATCAGCTTGCGGAGAGTTGATCGCTCTGCAGGAGAAAGCCTGGAGACAAGGTCACCGATCAACATCTGCCGCTCCATCCCAGGCACAGAATCGGGGACGGTCGCCGCAATTTCCCGGAGGACTTTTAAGGCGGTTTCGATCATGCGTTAAGAACCACACTCCCATCCTTAGAGGATTGGTAAGACTCTTCGAATATGGGTTTAATCATCTGTCGTTGCGGCGGCGATCTCCTCCAGCGTCGTCACGCCTTCCTTCATGCGTTCAATACCCGCACGCCGCAATGTCCACATGCCGTCCTTCATTGCTTGCGTACGTACAGCTTCTTCGTCGACTTCCTTCCCCGATTTAATGATCAGGTTGCGGATATCGCGCGAGAAATACAGTGCTTCATGGATAGCGGCGCGCCCTTTGTACCCCCCCGTACAACGATCGCAACCCGCAGCCTCGTAAAACGTGACCTTCTTCAAGTCATCTTCTGTCAATCCGAATTTGATGTACGTCTCATGATCGATTTCTTCCGGCAGAATCGCCCGTTTACACGAAGTACACAGGGTTCGTATCAGACGTTGGGCAACGATAATGTTGATGGCATAGGCGATCAGGAACGGCTCAATTCCCATTTTATAGAGGCGGGAGACCGCACTTGGAGCGTCGTTGGTATGCAAGGTGGAAAACGTCAAGTGACCCGTATTTGCAAGCTTGATGGCAATCTCCGCAGTAATTTTATCGCGCATCTCCCCTACCAGCACGATGTCAGGATCATGACGAAGGATGCCACGAATGGCGTCGTCAAAAGTCATCTTCGTCCCGATTTTTAACTGCCTCGCGCCCCTGATGACATACTCCACAGGATCTTCGACGGTAAGGACGTTTACTGATGGATCGATCACCTGGTGCAGGGCTGCGACGAGTGTTGTGCTCTTGCCGCATCCCGTTGGTCCTGTCAGAATAACGATTCCCTGCGGTTTGTTGATGGCACGATTGAAGAAGTCCTTGGCCGGACCAGTAAGACCGAGTTTCTTCAAATCCGTGATCACTTTTCTGTCATCCAGCACCCTGATGACAATGCTTTCGAACTTGTGCTTGAATTCTATACCCACGATGGGAAGGATCGAGACACGAAAACGGATCATGTGATCATCAATCAGGCGCTGGATGAAACCATCTTGCGCCGCTTCACGCTCAAACCTATCGACATTCTTCGATCGATCCTTCACAACGGCAGCCACTGCTTCAGGCATGGTCTTGTCCTGGACATGCCAGAGTTTCAGTGATCCGTCGACGCGAAACCAGAGCTCAGTCCGGTTTCCTTCCTTGGCAATGACGTGGATGTCGCTTGCCCCCTGTCGAACCGCCTCCACGAGCGCGCCTTCCACAAGATTAATAATGGCACTCTTGGATATTTCCGCTTCAAGTTCTTCCTCATCAAGAGCGCTTTCCTCCTCTTGCTTCATCTGGATGCCGACCTGGCTGTCTTCAAGGAGCTTGAGGAACTCGTTTTCGGGAGGCATGACCTGCTCAAGGAGATTTGCAATCTCCTTCAGGCGGCAATATGCAACTTCATATTTCTTTGCGCCGAAATTCCTTGCAACAAGCGGAATGCGACGATCAGTCGGGTCGGCCGCAACGATGATCAGTTTGTCAGGCTGTTTGTCATCAAACCGCAACGGGAGCATCTTAGTCTGGATCAGCGTCTCACGCGCATTCTGGGGCAGAGCATCGAGNNTAAAATCGACACGCGTCTGGTCTATGCGCTCATCGGCCAGATAGATCTCACGGAAGGCATACAGATCGGCAACTTCACGAAATACAGCATCATGATCCGCGTTGAAATCGGTCACAAGGATCTGTCCGAGGTTCCGACGATTCTTCTTTTCCTCGGATTCTTTGATCCTGAGTGATTTTTCCAGGGTCTCATAATCGATCACGCCCTTCTTGAGAAGAGCGAAACCAATCTTGTCAGTGATGTCCAGGTTACCCATTGCGTTCTCTATAAGAGCATCGAATTGTCTCTACCGGATCCGGCTACGTCCGGGGTAGCACTGTCACGACAGGCGTTGCCTGCCCGAGCACCGGATTCTTTGGTTTGATGGTCGCCGTTTCCGAAGAGACAATTACANNACCATCGAGATCATAAGCTGGATATAATCGATGGCGTTACGCATTTTGTATGTGGTTTCTTTTTCATAGTACTCTGCAAGCTGCAATGCGGTGTTCTTCACTGTCCCGGTCTCGGCGCCGGAATGGAATCGGGCAAGGGCCGTTTTGGTGAAGACTCCTGTTGCTTCGAACGCTTCAACAATGCCGGCACCCTTCTCGATCATGAGCGGCAACGCTACCGATTTGATTCGCATTTCCATGAATTTGTTTCCACACGCTTCTGCCGCCAAACGGATGATTTCAATGTTCTCTCCCGATCCGCTGTAGAGCGCGTAAAAGACACGGCAGAAGATCTCTATACTCTGCTTGTGGAGCAGAGGTCCAAGAACAGGCGCGNNATGTACCGGTCAATGACAAAGCGGCCCCGATCGGTGGCAAAAAACCTGATGAGAATCACGGTGGGAATGGTGAGCAACATCAGGATGATCCAGATGTTCGCCGTGATAAAGTCACTGAATGCCAGCGTCGCCTTGGTCATCGGTGGGAGCTCAATCTTGAACTTTCTAAAAAGATTGGCGGTTGCGGGGAAGATGTACCCTACGTAATAGATCACAGCGCCGAACAGGACAAACAACGTGACGATAGGAGTGATGAGGGCTGATTTGAGGTTTTTCTTGAACTCCGCCTGCCGCTCAAGAAACTTCGCCGTGCTGTCATAGATCTCGGCCATGTTACCGCTCTTTGAGGCAAGTCCGAGCATATGGGCGGTAAACCTGCCAAGAACCGCCTCGTGTTTCAGGAATGCTTTCTCGCTGTCTTTCCCTTGCTTGAGTTCAGTATTGATATCCTTGATGGATTCACGCAACGTTCGGTTTTCGATATCATTGACCAACAGCTGCATAATTTCGTTAAATGGAAGTTTCTGGCGGATAAGGTCGGCACTCACCCGAACAAACGTCACAATCTCTGTGGCCGGTGGCCGGAACTTAAAGTCGACGAACCGTTTCTGCACCGAGATCACCCGGTATCCCATCTTTTGANNGGTGAAGGCCTTCTGCTCTCCTGTAAAGGGTTTCTCCGTGCCGCGCTGCACCTTATAGAGAAAGGTGGAACGCGAAGTCACCTGCACCAGTTTGAATTTCCTCTGCTTGGCAATCGCCTGTGCCTTGCGTTTGGCATTGCCGCCTGTGTCCGCATCAATAATCCCCGTAATGGGTTTGCCGGCCTGGGAGATACCTTCAATTCTGAATTCGGGCATGGTCCTTGTCCTTGCTAGTCACTCTGACTGCCACCAACGTTTCCAAAAAAGCAAAAAAGGGGGATCCTTCGCCACAACTCCAGCGGCCCGCCAGATCCCCCACCTGGCGGACACCTTGTGACGAAGGAACCCCTGTTGAGATGTACCTTAGAACAGTACAGCTANNTTCAATTCGTTGACGTATGAAACGGAACTGTCGGGAACCACTCGAATAACCAGTTTCACCTTGTTGATTCCATCTTTTCCGAGTTCAGTCCCTTCCGCCTCGATTTCCAGATGGGTTGCATCCTGCGTTCGGATGGAGAATTTCCCGTCCATGTTGTCCGTCTTCGATAGCTGATACCCCACGTACGTCTGATTGCCGCCCCCACTAAAAATTGCCGGCTTCTTATGCCATTGCTGCGCAAGCGCAGCCTCGTGTATGAGCTCGTTCGACAATGCATCTCGATTTGACGCAGATGATTGGGTCGCGAAGAGATCGAAGCTGAACGCCACTGCGAGCATCATCACAAATGTCCCGACTATTATGAGCAACAACTGTTGCGTACCCATGGGACGACCCGATGCATTGTAATAAGGAAACAAAACCTAGCGGGCGGCGGAGAGCACCGTCCGCTACAAGAAGTTCTGCTATTGCAATATCATTGTTGTGTCGATCTTTGTTGCTGACACATTCATCTGCACCTGCACCGTATT
>PMNP01000223.1 GCA_003161755.1 Ignavibacteriota bacterium
GTGACAGTTGCCCCCACCGCCTTCCTGATGCCTATTTCTTTGGAGCGTTGGAGCACGGTAATTGAGGTCAGACCGACCAATCCAAGGCAGGCAAGGAGGATAGCAAGCGCTGCGCACGATCCGACGATCTCGGCCGTGCGGGCTTCCTCCTGATAGCTCTCAAGATATTGTTCAGTAACAAAATACCCCACAAACGCCCCGGGAGGATTTGTCTGATTCCAGGCGGTCTCGAGAAAATGGTGAACCTCCTCCTCCCTCGCATGATCATACCGCACCGTCATGAAACGGACGCGGTACCCGGCGGCATATCTGTACACTACCGGCTGAATGCGGTGCTGCAATGATTGGAAGTGAATGTCGTTCACCACACCGACAATCGCATAATTCTCCCCGTGTTTGAAACGAACCCGTTTCCCGATCGGATCGACGAGTCCGAGCTCCCTGACCGCCGTTTCGTTGAGCAGAGCAGCATCTTCCGCATCTGAACCTTGAAGGACCGAAAAATTCCTTCCCCGCGACAACGGCATGCAGTATGTAGTAAGAAACTTCTCATCGATAGAGGTGACAATGGTTTCCTTGTATTCACCTGTGGGCGCGCCGTCGACCGTTGTCGCGAACCGGTTGTTGAAGTAGAAACCCGGAATGTGTTCGGAAAGTGTTATGGACAGTATCCCGTGCCGGGACTGATCGTCCCTGACCAGACCGAGGAACGTATTGGTCTGTTGTTTGTCTCCTTTCTCAAGCTCTACGGCAATGAGGTTCTGCGGATCAATGCCGAGATCCCGATTTTGCATGAACGCGATTTGCCGCACGATGACGAGGAGCAGGATCACGAGGGGGATGGCAATGGTGAATTGCAAAACGATCAATGACCGGCGCAACAGCGATGTCCGTTTCCCCACCGGATGAGATGATCGCAGACTCTCCGCCGTCCTGACCCTTGATAGGTACAGCGCAGGATAAATGCCGGCGAGCACCCCGATGACTACGGCAAACAGAATGAGCCCGGGCGCGAGAAGTGCGCCATTGATCCCGGCGAACGATGTTGCTTTCCCCACAAGCACTGCGAATGGGGCCAAAAGGAGTTGTGCAAGTAATGCCCCAATGAGCATTGAAGTCAGCGTCCCGGCGACGGATTCCGAGAGAAGCTGAAGTACCAGGCGTCGTCTCCCCNNGGCAATCGTGATATTCGAGAAATTGACGATGGTGATCGCCAGGACCGCGACGGCAATGAGGAGCAACAAGGCAAGCCTTCCGGCAGGGGCCGCCGGAACGATCATGCCATCGAGGTCCTCTGTCAGGTGAATATCCGTCAGGGGCAGCAACCCCCATTGCTGTCGACCCTTCATGTAGTCCGGCAGATACTTCTCCATGATATGGGGAAATTGAGCCTCAAGTTGCCTGGGTGTGAGTCGGTCGTTGAATTGGACGAACGTGAAGCTCCCCGATGAGTTCCATCGATTCTCAAACTCGGGGTCCATGGCAGTGCGGACCCGTTCCGGGACGAGCATGTCGAACGTAATGCTGGAATTCGGGGGAAGCGGTTTGGCAACCCCGCTAACCTGGAAGGGGTACCGATTGTATAACGTGACGGTCCTTCCCAGCGGGTTGTCACTGCCGAAGAACTTCTGCGCCGCTTCGTGGCTCAGAACGATCGATTGAGGATCGGCAAGAGCGCGTTCCGGGTCTCCGCACTCAAGCGGGNNGAAGGTAAACATGGCGAACACGGACGGTGTGACTGCATACACGTTTTCCCGGAACTGCCGGTTACCTACCGCGACCGGCAGTATACTCCCCGTGAACCTGACGACGCGTTCAAGATCGGGGAAGTCGTTGCGCAAGACGCCGGGGAGTGGGTCGGGCGTTACGGCCTCTTTCGAGATCCCGGAAGGCGTGCTGGCACGCTGGACAACGAGGAAGATCTCGCTGCGATGCGTATGGAACGCATCATAGGTATGTTCCTGGTACACATACGACCCGACGAGGAGGAAACAGGCGATCCCGACTCCCAGTCCAAGCACATTGATGAGCGACAGCCCCTTTCGCTTCAAGAGATTCCGGTACGCGAGAATGAAGTAATTTCTCAGCATGGCAACACTCCATCATGTCCAGGATGAGTATGGGGATCGCAAATCAACGCCTCGGCCATTATTCATACCGCAGTGCTTCCACCGGATTCGCCAGCGCCGCTTCAACCGCCTATTGTCTTTGCGCGTTTTCATTGGATATGCCTTTTCAAGATTTCTTTACTCGTAGCGCAACGCGTCGACTGGATTTATCGTCGCGGCTCGAATTGCCTGCCAACTAACGGTGATCACCGCAATCACAAAGGCCGCAAGTCCGGACAACGCAAACACCCACACACCAAACTCGGCGCGATAGGCAAATCCTTGCAGCCATTTGCCCATAATCCAATATGCTACAGGCCACGCAAAAACATTCGCAACAAGCACCCACTTCAGAAACTCTTTCGAGAGCATGCTCACCACACTTGCAACCGAAGCGCCAAGCGTCTTCCGTATCCCAATTTCTTTCGTCCTTTGCTGCCCGATAAACATCGACAATCCAAACAACCCCAGGCACGAGACAAAGAGTGCCAGAATCGTCGAATACGACACGATCTCCTTCATCGTCTCGACTTTTCTCTCCTCATCGAATGAGAAGTCACTCAGGAATTGGCATTGAAGAGGCCGCTCAGGACTAAAGCGATCGCAGACATGCTGATGATAGTTCCGGGTCTCTGCAATCGCGCCGATGTCCGCGTTGTTCGCGCCGATCTTTGCAAACAAGTACTTGTTCCCTCCGCTGACGAAGCGAAAGGCGAGCGGCTCAGGGGGGACAACAAGGAGTTTATTGCTGTGAAAATCTTTGACCGTGCCGATCAGCGTATAGAACGTGCCATTAAAGAAGAATGGCTTGCCGATCGGCGACTCCAAACCGATTGCCCGAATAGCAGATTCGTTGACAACAATTGACCCATGAAGATCGCCCGGGTGGTCTTTCGCATAGAACCTGCCTTCAGCCAGGTGAAGACCAAACGTTTCGAGGTAATCATATCCAACATCAGTCGGGTATATTTTACGGCCGATATTATCGTTTCTCCCCCACGTCGTATAGATATCATTCACAATGGCGACGGGTAGATCAGACGCGGACGTGACACTTACAATATTCGGATTCTTCAACAACTCGCTCTTTACCAGCTCATACTTCTCTCGGATGTCGCCATCCAGAGCGACGTAGACAACATTGTACTGGTTGACCCCCAGATTGAAGTTGCGGAGGAACGAGGTTTGGCGACTCATGACGATGGTGCAGATGATGAACGCGATGGAGAGGGAGAACTGAAACACGATAAGCACTTTTCGCAGCACGGATCTTCCTGATCCCAGGGACTGTTTCTGAAGCGTCTCCGCCGGGCTGAACCTGGACAAACGCAACGCAGGATAGATGCCGGCACAAAAACCGGTAATGATGATGAGCCCGACTATGCCGGAGATGAAAAGCGGATCTGTAAGGGGAAGAGCCAATGATTTCCCGGAAATCCTGTTCACCACACTCAGGAAGAACTCAGTCAGGGCTAATGACACCACCGCGGCGATGGTTACCAATAGGATACTTTCGACCAGGAATTCACTCGCAAGCTGGGCCCTGCTGGCGCCTGCCACTTTGCGGACGCCGATTTCCTTTCTTCGGGTACTCGACCGGGCCGTTGCAAGGTTCGTAAAATTGATGCACGCAATAGTCAGGATGAAGAACGCAATCAGCGACAATACTGCAATTGTCGTGAGTCCGTCTGTCATGCGTAGATACGCATTTTGGAACGGCAAAAGACAGATGGAGAACGAGATCTTTTCCCCGCCGTTATAGAACTGTTTTTCAATTTTCTCGCTTAACGATTCGTAGGAAATATTGCCCCTGAGAATTACAAAGGTCGAATACATGCAGGGAAAGAACGGAGTTCCCTCAATGTCATACCCTATCTCCTTCAAAAAGGCAAACGGTACTACGAAATCAAATCTCATGGAGCTGTTTCGGGGCAGATCCCGCATGACGCCCGTCACCACCAGATCGACTTTGCTCTCAATGCGGATGACCTTTCCCAATGGTTCCTGATTGCCGAAATATTTTCTTGCCATCGATTCCGTCATGACAATGGAATGTGGCTCGGCAAGCACCCCACCGGGGGCACCCTGCAGAAGTGGAAAAGTAAAAACACCAAAAAGCGAGGGATCGGCAGCGATCCCATTGGATTCCAGGATCATTTTATCGTTTGTCTTGAGCACAACTTCCCTGATGTTGCTCACTCGGACAACTTCGGCGATTTCGGGATACTCATTCTTTATGATGCCTGCAATCGCCGGGGAAACCGTCGGTTGATAGCCCGACAGGCCGTCTCGTGCCCATTTCAAATTCACCTGATAGATATGGTCGATCTTCTCATGA
>PMNP01000231.1 GCA_003161755.1 Ignavibacteriota bacterium
CGGGTCCACCCTGTATCTGGAGTGCTCTGCCGTGCAGGAGAGCGTCGGCGACGGTCTTGTGCGCATGATCGAGAATCCTTCCAAATGTCGGCCGCGAAATATTCATCTTTGCCGCCGCATGCTCGTGTTGGTCTCCTTGGAAGTCGGCAAGGTGGATTGCCTCCAGCTCATCCAGTGAGAGGACGACAATCTCGAGTGCAGATACCGGTATACCCCGGGGCTTGAACATGCTGATTTTTGGCGGGGTGCCGACAAATCGCTGTTTGTGTGGTCGTGCCATGATCCCATTATGAGCGTATGCTTATAACCAATAACTGGATGTCTAATGACAATGTCAAGCCCTCAGTGGGGTGAACGTATATATCTATGGACGCCCACCCACCATATCCAATTCTGCTGGAGTGATCCAAATGCGGGTTTCAGCGTGTCGATCGGGGGAAACAGAAAAATCCGCGACTCTTTTCGCGATATTTTGCATCATATCAACATGGCATTTTTTCATCTCCGAAAGAATCTGTCATTCATGAATGAACGAATATATAATCAGGGTCCGGACAAACTCCGTTCACCCGATCGAATAGGCCGTTTGCAGGTTGAGACGGTCGTACAGCTGTGCCTTCAAGACATGGAAGTCCGGACGCTCCTCGACATTGGAACGGGGAGCGGCGTGTTTGCCGAGGCTTTCCATACAGCCGGAATTTCTGTCGCAGGGGTCGACATAAGTCAGGAGATGATTGATGCCGCGAAGAGATATGTACCGACGGGTGAGTTCATCGTTGCCCCCGCAGAGGATCTTCCCTTTGCAGACGGCCTGTTTGACTCTACGTTCTTCGGGGTAGTGTTCCACGAAGTGTCTGACTATGCCAAAGCAATGCGAGAAGCGCACCGCGTCACCCGGTGCTGTACCTTTATCTTGGAGTGGCAGTACAAAGAGGAAGAGTTCGGTCCACCGCTCAAGCACCGATTGAAAGAAGAGTTCATACGGGATCTTGCCATCTCTACCGGATATCGTGACGTTGCTGCAGCCCCGCTTGGCACGCTGGTGCTGTATAAGTTGTTCAAGGAAAGGAAGAAACCGATTCGCCAACCATAGTCCAATGACCGCTGTGCGCTGGAGTAGCAGCGACGAGCGTTTTTGGCGTTGAACGGGCGGCTGGCACGTCGAGTTTCATCGAAATTGCCAGAATTCCTTTCCTATGCAGGATGCGTACGATGAATGAAGTCCCTTCAGGTATCCCTAACGATCCGCGGGCGCCCCTCCATGTGAATCCTGAGACCGGGCTCACTCCAGCTGAAGTGGACGCCCGTCGGAAGGATCACGGCTACAACGAAGTGGCCGAGAAGAAAAGCCACCCCGTCCTCCTGTTCCTCAGCAAATTCTGGGGCATGTCGGCGTGGATGCTCGAACTGATCATGGTCCTTTCTGCCGCCCTGCAGAAGTTCTCCGATCTCGCCGTCGTAAGCACACTGCTGGTTGTCAATGCGGTATTGAACTTCATGCAGGAACGCCGGGCCGCCGGTGTCGTTGATGCGCTGCGGCGACGGTTACAGGTGGTTGCGCGCGTGCTGCGTGCGGGGAGCTGGCAGGTCATTCCCTCCCGGGATCTGGTTCCCGACGACATCGTCCGCGTACGACCAGGCGACATCATTCCGGCTGACCTCAAACTTCTCACTGGAGCGCTGAGTGTTGACCAGTCGGCCCTGACAGGCGAGTCAAAGGATGTCGACAAGGTTCCCGGAGAGATGCTCTCGTCGGGGTCTGTCGTCCGGCGGGGGGAAGGCAATGCCGTAGTCACGCTCACGGGAGCGAAGACGTACTTCGGCCGCACCACCGAGCTGGTGCAGCAGGCGCGACCGAAACTCCATATTGAGGCGGTCGTCGCCAAGGTTGTCCGCTGGCTCTTCGTCATCGTGGGCGCGCTCCTGGGCATGGTGATAGTGCTGTCTCTGATCCGGGGAGCCCCGCTCCTCGAAATGGTTTCGCTCATCCTCGTTCTCCTGATGAGCGCGGTGCCGGTTGCTCTCCCCGTTATGTTTACGGTCAGCATGGCTGTCGGATCGAAAGAACTTGCGAAACGTGGCGTACTCGTCACGCGTCTGAGCGCGGCGGAGGATGCCGCGACGATGGANNGACGTGCTCTGCGTGGACAAGACAGGCACGATCACGATGAACCGACTGGCCGTCACCGGTGTGATCCCGCTCGAACATGCGACGGAAGTCGATGTGCTGTTCGCCGGTGCACTCGCGTCTCAGGAAGCTAACCAGGATCCAATTGACCTCGCTTTCCTGGCCGAGGCCAGGGAGCGGCACATCTTCGATGGCATGCCCGCGATCACACCGGTGTCCTTCGCGCCCTTTGATGCAAAAAACCGGCGGACGGAGGCCGTGGTCGAACAGAGCGGACAGCGAATACGCGTGATGAAAGGCGCAGTACGAACCGTGTCGGAGACCTGTGGCCTTCAACCCTCGGCGATCGAAGCGTTGGAAGGTCGGGTCAGTGAATCGGCACTGAAGGGATACCGGACGCTGGCGGTGGCGCGCGGCCCCGAGACCGGTGCCCCCGCATTGCTCGGATTGGTGACGCTTTATGATCCACCCCGGCCGGATGCCAAGCAACTTATCGCCGAACTCCGGGACCTGGGGGTTCCGGTCAAGATGCTTACCGGCGATGCTCTGGCCGTGGCGACTGAAATTGCGAGGGGAGTGGGATTACCCAATATTCGACGCGTGGCGGACCTGAAAGCGTTGAGCTCCCGGTCCGGCAACGAGGCAGTTGATATGTTGGCAGGTGCGGATGGTTTTGCCGAGGTATATCCAGAGGATAAGTATATCGTCGTACAGCACCTGCAGGCCTCCGGACACGTGACCGGCATGACCGGCGATGGCGTCAATGATGCGCCGGCCCTCCGTCAGGCCGAAGTGGGAATAGCTGTCAGCACCGCAACCGACGTCGCTAAGGGCGCCGCGAGCGTTGTGCTGACCGAGCCGGGGCTGACCAACATCGTGGCGTTGGTCGAGCANNATCATCAACAAGATCAGCCGGACAATCCTCAAGGCTGCTTTCGTGGCCATCGCGTTCGTGGTGACCGGCAAGTTCGTGGTCTCCGCCTTTGCGATGCTGCTGCTGGTCTTCATGACGGACTTTGCGAAGATCTCGCTTGCCACCGACCACGTTCGTCCATCCAAGAAACCGGAAACATGGAACATCGGAGGCTTCGTTGTAGTATCGGCCGTGCTTGGTGTTGCAATGGTTGCGGAAACGCTCCTTCTCTTGTGGATTGGCTGGTCGTATTTCGGTTTAGCCACCAACGACAATGCTCTCTACACTTTTAGCTTTCTTATGCTCCTGTACTTTGCCGTCTTCTCCATCGTGTCCGCGCGTGAGCGCCGGTGGTTCTGGGCATCGCTGCCCAGCAAGACTTTCGTGTTAGCACTCGCGGCTGACGCGATTACAGGTACCATCCTGACATTTGTGGGTCTGCCCGAACTCACCCCATTGCCTTTGTGGCAGACCTTGGCAGTGTTTGCTTATGCAATGACCTCATGCCTTGTCGTCAACGATGCGGTGAAGGTCGTGATGATCAAATGGCGCGTTCCTTCGGCGGTGGCCTAGCATTTGTGTTTTGAGACAAACCACCCCGTACGCCTCGATGACAACCCGTTTTCATCAGCAGGAGGGTTGTATTGCCCACAGTCCCCCTCATGCATATCAGTCCCGTTGGTTGGAATGCTCACCTGGGAGAATGAGGTGATGCAGAGACTAGGCGAGCTCTCCGCTTCCCACTGTTCACTGTCTACTGGAGTGTAGTGATGTCGGCGATACGGCGAAAGCGGGATATCATTTCCGACCGTTCGTGACCGAAATGCTCGAATGTCCGGGCAATCCTCTCCATCCATGTTCGAAACTGTGTCACCCTTTGTTCATCCACGACCGGAATCTCTCGCGCTGCTTCGCGCAATGCCGCAGCATCAATAGTATGGGCCCGCGCGAGGGCGCTTACCCGCACCTCTTCCTCGGAGCGGTCGGGAGGAGCCGAGTAAAACTGACCAGAAACCACCATCGCGTTCAGCTGACCGTTGATTTCAATCCGCGCCGGGGCGTAATGCAATCCGGCGTGGATGATTTATCGCTTCCGCGAAACACATTCCAGAATCTGACGAGCAATCATGAGAGAATGACGGTTTTGCCGTCGTTTGGCAGCTATGCTCTTGTGGCACAGTATATGTACATATACTCATATAGTCACATTACGTAGAGGCAAGTCTTCACATGGAAACAACTGCTGCCGAACTGAAGAGCGAGATTCTTGAAGCGCTGGCACACCCGAACCGGATCCGGATTCTAGAGTCGCTGCGGCAGGGCCCGCGGTGCAATTGTGAGATCGCTCCGGTGCTGAATATCGAACAGTCCAATCTGTCAAGACACCTGAAGATCCTGGAGCAGGCCGGAATTCTGTTTTCGTGGAAGGATGGGTTGCGGGTGAACTTCAAGGTGGTCGATGAACGTGTCTTCAGAATACTGGATATCGCGGCCATTGTGGCCCGAAAAGGCATCGAGCGTCGCGCCGATGCGCTCCTGGAAACATAACACAGAAAGGAACACCCCCATGGTGATTAAGGTGCTTGGTTCCGGCTGTACAAACTGTAAGACTCTCGAGAAGCGCGCACTCGAGGCGGTTGTTTCGGTGCATGTTACTGCAACGGTGGAAAAGGTGACCGACATCAGGGCAATTGCTGCGTATGGTATCCTCCGAACTCCCGGATTGGTGATCGATGAAGAGGTGGTCTCCTCCGGAAGCGTGCCGACAGTCGATGCGATCAAGGGATTGATCGTGAGTCACGCTGCGAAAGGGACGTCGTGAAGCTCAATTCGCTTCGCCTTTCCGTGCTTCTCCTTGCGGTCTGGCTGATCGCCTATGCCGTTCTTCCTTTGGCGGTGAACGTGCTGGTGTACAAGCTCCTCAGCCTTGAAGAGGGGACACGGCTGACATCCTCGCTGTATTTCTTCCTGTATGAGGCGCCGAAGGTCCTGCTGCTGATGGTGATCGTCGTATTCGGTGTGGGGATCGTGCGCTCGTACTTCTCACCTGAGAAGACGCGAAAGGTTCTTGAGAACAAACCGCTCCTCCTCGGCAATGTTCTCGCGAGCGCGTTGGGTATCGTGACGCCATTCTGTTCCTGTTCGGCTGTTCCGCTCTTCAGCGGGTTTGTCGAGGCGGGGATTCCTCTTGGAGTCACGTTTTCGTTCCTCACTGCCGCGCCGATGATCAACGAGATTGCCGTTGTGCTCCTCTTCGGGTTGTTCGGCTGGAGGGTGGCCTTGTTGTATGTCAGCATGGGCCTTGCGATCGCGATTCTTGCCGGATATGTCATCAACAAACTTAACGTGGAGCGGTATGTGGAAGACTGGGTGTATGCAATCCGGTCGAAGCCACAGAATAGCCGGGAGGAAGTGCTCACTCTTAACGCCAGGGTGGAGTTTGGTTTCACCCAGGTGAGGGAGATCGTGTCAAAGGTGTGGGTCTACCTTCTTGTCGGTATCGNNCAGGGCTCATGGAGAAGTCGGCGTGGTGGGCAGTCCCCGTGTCTGTCCTCATTGGTGTTCCGCTCTATTCCAACGCGGCCGGCATTATTCCTGTAGTGCACGCGCTGCTCGAAAAAGGGGCTTCCCTCGGCACGACGCTTGCCTTTATGATGTCGGTCATTGGACTGTCGCTTCCGGAGACCATCATTCTCAGGAAGGTCTTGAAGCTCCCGTTGATTTTCATCTTTGTGGGCGTTGTTGGTACGGGCATTATGCTGGTGGGTTACCTCTTCAACGCCATAATGTGACATAGATCCAAGGTGCAGTGATGACAACAATCGGGCCAATCAGAGTTCGCTCCATCCTCGTGATCACCATCGGGATCTTCGCGGCAACGAGCGTATGGACACAGCCAAAGGAGGAGAAACCTCTTGTGACGTTTGTCGAACTCGGCTCGGTGAATTGTGTTCCCTGCCGGCAGATGCAGCCGGTGATGAAGGCTATCGAGAAGAAGTATTACAAGCAGGTGAGCGTGGTGTTCCATGATGTGTGGAAGNNAGCGGGAGTATATCGAAAAGTACGGCGTACGAGTCATTCCCACGCAAGTGTTCCTTGACAAAGAAGGCAAAGAGTTTTATCGGCATGAGGGTTTTTTCCCCGAGGCGGAGATTGAGAAGCTCCTGCAGAAACGTGGCTTGAAAGTCAGGGGCGGAGAGTAGGCTATGCTTGATGGTCTTTTCGCAGGGCTCAGCGCAGCGATGAACCAGGAATTTGCAGTCGCTCTCATTGCATCGTTGCTCTGGGGCGTCATCANNGCTTTCCCTCCTGTTTGGGATAGGGATTCTGATCACGATCGGTTTGATCGGGGCGATCACCGCTTCGGCCGGCAGGATGATGGGGGATGTGGGTGTCTGGGGGAACATCATTCTGGCTGGAGTGTTTTTCGTCGTTGGACTATACCTCATGGATCTCATTCCAATATCCTGGAACGGGTTCTTTCCCCAATTGTCTCTGGCTCGCGGATGGCATGGAGCCTTACTCTTAGGCCTCATCTTTGGCATCGGGCTGGGTCCATGCACATTTGCGTATATGGCACCCGTACTCGGCGTGGCGTTCAACTTGGCGGGCACACATATGGTTCAGGCGCTTTCTNNACCGTGATTGTGGGGGCTGGAGGGGCAGCGGGAACCGTGCAGAAGTATCTCAATTGGACCAACCAATCCAAGGGCGCGTTGTGGCTGAAACGGGGCGCCGGAGGCTTGGTGATCCTGGGGGGAGCGTATTTCATCTATACGACACTTTGACTCCTTTTGTCGTATTCTGCATCTCACAGGCATAAGAGCTTTTCCACACGATACACCATCCATTAAAGCTTTCAATTGAAGTTTTCTATCCACATTTATCGGAGGTATCATGACGAAGAACATGGGGACAATCGATCGCAGTATCCGCGTGGTTCTGGCAGTGATCGTGGGATATCTCATTATGACCGACAATCTGACCGGTCTTGCTGCGTGGATCCTGGGGATCTTTGCGGTAATCTTTGTGTTGACAAGCTTCATCAGTTTCTGTCCGTTGTATGTGCCGTTAAAGATTTCAACGAAACCCAAAGAAGCCACGAAGTAGGAACGGGAGCAATCGTATGGAAGATCTAGGCGTCCCGCAATCATCAGAGCTTCAGGATGCGCTGCTCCGGAAGTACTGTGCTGAGGCGGAAACACTCCTTGCGCAAGCGCCCGACTATGACACCGCATTCCGACTGAAACAAGCGCTTTGCGAAAGGTTTCAGTCGGAATGCGAAAGCAGCATCGTTGTCGCTGCGGCGAAGGTGCATTTGGACAACTTGCTGAAGACGCGGTGGAAGAGGGGCTGGGTTACGGAGGGGTGACAGTGAGGGGGGGGGAAGAGAATGCGACCAAAGAACAAAGGAGTTAGGACATCGTGAACAGAATCATAGTGAGAAAGGTTCTCTGGATCGTTGGCGGGGGAGTTCTCGGGTTTGCGTGGTATTATGGAGTGGGGTGTACCACAGGTTCTTGCCCAATCAGTTCCAATCCGTATATGAGCACCGGATACGGCGCACTTGTAGGGGCTGTTGCTTCATGGAACTGGTCGAAGAAAGATACGAAGACAAACGCGTGAGAATGGGGGATGTGTGAGGAAGAGCGGGATGAAGATTGTTCCGACTCAGGACATGTGCGAAGGACATTGAAGGGAGATGGACGTGAAGAATCGTGTGAAATGGCGGCAGAGTCTCATCGTGGTGTCGGCAACAGTTGCCTTGATGTTTGTGGTGTTGGCGGTTTCAAAGGGAGATCCCCCGAAGAGCGTTACTCCGGTCGAAGCGAAAGCGCTTCTCCAGAGCGACAGCTCGATGGTTATTCTTGATGTACGGACCGAAGGAGAATACAAGAGTGAAACAGGGCATTTAGGAAATGCGATTCTCATTCCGGTGCAGGAGATTGAGAAGCGGATTGGCGAGCTCGCACCGTTTAAGGAGCGGACGATTTTGGTGTATTGTCGCACCGGGCATCGGAGTACCATCGCGGCCGGAATCTTGCAGGAGCATGGATTTGATGTGCGGAACATGGATGGCGGGATCACGCAGTGGCTGAAGGAGAATTTTCCGGTTGTGAAGTAGTCCAATTGTACGTTGGCAACGTTTTCGTAGTAAATAGTCTCGCAAGACACCTCATGTCGCAAGCACATCTTCGGTGTANNGCTATTAACGGATATTCTTCTTTTCAAACGTCGTGCATTGTCTCCTTACTCTTCTCTCTAATCGATCCGGAGTACGATCAGATCCGGGAATGCAGTCTCCCGAATACTCCTCCATCCTGTTTTGCGATCCACCAAAACCGCAATCACTTCATTGTCCCAAAAGACGAAACATGAAGTGATCGCCTTGATAATTTCTGTCACCTTTGGAAGGCCCAGTGGTGTGCCTTTGGTAACCGTATCTTCACACTGCGTTAACATCCCCGCAATATCTCCTCGGTATATTGTCTCGCGTTTCCGCTAGCCACCCTACGATACGATGCTTCCCGTGGAAGGGTCGGTCCACAAGAGAATCCATCACTTAAAAAATAGTCCGTCTATGATTCATTGCCACAATTCTAAAGGCAACAAGACGTCAATGCTGTTCTCTGTGCCCAGGCGCTGGGTGGCAAACTTGATCGTATTGACGTTCATGACTGCTTCCTTCCTCTTCTCGGTTGAACTCGCCAGTGCCGGAGTAATTCGGGGAGTGGTCCGTTCGCAAGAGAGTAAAGAGGTCATTGTCGGAGCCAACGTCCTCGTTGAAGAAATCCGCATCGGATGTGTGAGCGACACGGCAGGACGGTTCTCCATCCCCGGTATCTCTGCCGGTACCTACACGATCGAAGCTACCATGCTGGGTTTCAAGAAGAAAGATATGAAGCGGGTTCAACTCAGTGAAGATTCTTCGGTGATCTTCCTGGAAATCTCGCTGCGTGAAGCCCCGGTTGACATGGCAGAAATTGTGATCCAGGGTCGAGCCAACAAGGAACTCGAATCGGCGGCACGATTGACAGAAAAGGAATCAAACAGCATCATGAATGTGATTGCCGCGCAGACAATCGAACGATCCACAGACCGAACTGCGGCTGATGTCCTTCAACGTGTGTCCGGGTTATCGCTGGTTCGTAACCAGGGAGAAGGACGCTACGTGATTATGCGCGGGCTTGAGCAGCGCTATAACAATACCCTGGTGGATGGCATCAAGATTCCAAGTCCGGAATCCAAAGACAGATTTATCCCGCTGGATATCTTTCCTTCGCCACTCTTTAAACGCATCGAAGTGACGAAAGCCCTTACGCCCGAACTTGCCGGCGACGCGATCGGTGGAACGACAAATCTGATGTTTCGTGATGCTCCCGAAGACTTCCTCCTGTCGCTGAGTGCCAGCAGTGGAGGGACTTCCGGCGTTCAGAGCAGTGCCTTCAGTACCATAGACAGAAACACCATCAATGATCTTGATCCAGATCGCCTGCACGGCAGCGTAAGCGATGGGGATCCAACAAAACAGCTCAAACCGCGGTATAATCCCACCAGCGCGGATTTTACAATAAGCAACCTGAGATTCACCAACAAGAAACCGCCTCTTGACGGACTGTATTCCTTTGTTGTCGGGAACAGGTTCTTCGACAACCGGCTTGGGTTCATCGCCGCAGGAAGCTATCAAAACACGTATAATCGCGTTCCCACGGATTTCTATTCAGTGACGTCAACAATCAACAAAGTCTACGACAGTCATGTGATTCCGTTTCTGTCGACGCATTCCGACCAGACATATTACACTAACAGGTCGCGTGGCGGGGCGACAGCCAAGCTCGATTGCATCTTCACCGAGGACCACCAGATTTCAGCAAACTATGTCTATGTCAGACAGGAAGAGCTGCAAGTGCGTCAATCTCTCCAAACGACCATCGATGGAACGCGCGGTGCGGCCGATCTGACGTACGGGCACCGATCAGCATTGCGGACGGAGAATATTTCAAGCCTCACAGTGGTCGGGAGTCATTTCGTGGAATCACCGGTATTCCTGCGCTGGACATTCAATATCTCAGACGCGGTGCAGGACCGCCCGGACGAGGCGGAGTATACGGTACTGCAGAACTACGATCCTTATGGAAAGCTCCAACCTTTTCAGGGCTTGGGCGCTATCACCCATGTGGGGAGGAAGAACGATGACCACCAGTACCTCGGGAAACTCGACGGGATAGTCCATCTTACTGAAGACGGGACGCAAACTCTTCAGGTGGGTGCTGTCATGCAGAAGCTGAATCGCGTCAACTACCAAAATGATTATAAGCTCAATCCGTTCATGGTCAACGGCCAGACTCAACCGTTCACAACGATTGACAACGCAGTAACACAGGTGTTCGGGTTCGGCAGCACTTCCGGGACGTCGGTCTATGGCTACCAGAACTACAAAGCCGAGGAATACCTGGTGTCTTCATTTGCAGAATACACTATTGTTGTTGGAGATTTGCAGGTTCTCGGAGGAGTGCGTTGGGAGCAGGCCCGGGATTCGTATTTCACGATGGCGGGCCCTTCTGTTGGACTGAGCGAAGCAAAGGTCACTACCGTCGATTTCCTTCCCGGAATTCACTTCCGCTACCAGTTTACACCAGAGCACATCGGGAGACTCTCGGTCACGCGCACCCTGAGCCGGCCAAGTTACTTTGACCTGGTCCCTGCTTCTGATCGCTCGGACAACAGTCAAAGCCAGGGGAATCCGGATCTTCGACCGGCGCATTCGACCAACTTTGACCTTCGCTATGAATACTATCCGAATGCCAGGGACGTGTATTCGCTTGGGATGTACTACAAGAGGATCACCGACCCGATCGAAGATCAATTCGGTTCTGTGGGTGTGGTGTTTGTTACGACCAAGGGGAACGGCAATCCCGCCGATGTGTACGGCTTGGAGGCGGTGGTTTCACGCCAATTTGGGGACTTTGGCATTGCGGCCAATTACTCGTACGTGATCTCCGAAATCACAAACACCAAGCTTGTCCCCACGCTTGATGCCCACCGTAATCCCATTACTAGCCCTGTTCCTTCATATCAACAGAAGAGGCCTCTCCAATCGCAATCTCCCCAGATCGCCAATCTT
>PMNP01000083.1 GCA_003161755.1 Ignavibacteriota bacterium
TCTGGCTCACAGCTCACGAAGAGGCATGATCACCGACTGTTCAAGCGGGTTTTGCCCGTGCCTCCTTGGTTGTTCGGGAACACCGACATTTGTAGCAGGTTCCCGGGCATCGAATAATTTCCCGAAGGTCCACGAAGAGAGTTTTGATTCCTGTCCCGTCACTTCCTCGAGCAACAAGCCGAGCTGCCCCCGCGCGATCCGTCCCAGATTTGCCACCTCCTGCGCACTACAGTCATTTCTCTTTGTGCTTTGAACAACGAGATTCACTGCTTCCTGCGAGCACATCATTCCGTATTTCACGTGTTTAAGGGTCTGCAAAACGATGTCGCGCTTTGCCCGCTCTGCGACTTCGTGATTGGTAATCAACATGCGGCCGAGAATGAGAAGCTGTTTTGCTACAGCGGCAATAACGCCAGTTACGGCTGTGAGGATCATCATGGTTGTGCCCGAGAAAATTGCGGAGGACCCGAACTACCATCAATCTGGGATGGCAGCAGGGATACGAAGGAGTATGGATTGAAAGATACTCTTCGTTCAACAAAAGTCAAGCGGAGTTGCTAATTCAACGATTGCATCGTATTTTTCAGTATACAGGATTGTGTCCAGCTCTTCGGCAAGAGTGATTCTCTTGCAACTCAAGTCCATTCTCAGGTCCCAATGACCGACCCNNTTACTGATGAATCGATCGTCCTGAATCAATACTACTATCCCTCCCTCCGCCCCAAGAGCATACGCCTGAGTGAAATCGATCGTATTGAAGTCAGAATCCCCGGCTTTCTCAGCGGAAAATGGAGACTGCAAGGCACGGGGGATTTTCGCACCTGGTTCCCGCTGGATGCGCAGCGTCCGAAACGAGACAGGATTTTTCAGATAATTCTCAAAGGAAAATGGGTGCGTCCCGCGTTCACAGTCGAGGACTCTGAAAAAGTCCTTGGCATTCTGGCCGGGAAAGGCCTCATCCGCAACTGATCCAAGAATCTACGATAGGCTTCAATGGGCATTTGCCTTGATGGAAAGAGTCTTGCGCGGCAGATTGAAGCAGACCTGGCCGTCCGAGTCAAGAAACTGACCGCTGCTTCCGGCGGCAGACCACCAGTACTTGCCACAATTCTCGTGGGGGACGATCCGGCTTCAGCGACATATGTCAAGATGAAGGGGGAAGCCTGCCGGCGTATTGGTATGGAATCATTGAAAGTGACACTTCCTTCCACGACGAGTACTCTTGATCTCCTGACGGAAATTGATCGCTTAAACGACGATGCGAGCGTCGATGGGATCCTCCTTCAGCACCCAGTACCGAAACAGATTGACGAGCGCGCGTGCTTTGACCAGATCCAGATTGGAAAAGATGTCGATGGTGTGACGAGCCAGGGTTTTGGGAGAATGGCGCTCGGACTTCCTTCATTCGGTTCTGCGACTCCTGCCGGGATCATGCGCCTGCTTTCACATTACAGGTTGGCGGTGAAAGGGAAGAAGGCTGTNNAAGTCCAATCCTTGGCAAACCGATGGCTATGATGTTGCTGAACGCAGATGCAACCGTCGTCATCTGTCACTCGAAGACCGAAGAATTGGCGTCCCTGGTGAGTGAAGCAGAACTCGTTGTGGGGGCTGTCGGCAAACCGGAGTTCATCCGCGATCGATGGATCCGCGATGGTGCCATTGTCGTTGATGCCGGGTATCACCCGGGAGGGAGAGGGGACATTCAGATGACGACAATCAAAGATCGGTGCCTTGCCTACACTCCTGTCCCTGGAGGTGTGGGGCCCATGACCATAGCGACGCTGCTTACCCAGACTGTGGAAGCAGCTGAAAAGAGAACGCCGTGATTCGAATCCCCCCGGATGACAGATCGGATGCCAAATCTGCTTATGTTACTGTATCCACCGAGAGTAATTCCCCCGCCAGTGGAGATGAGGGATCGATGATCTTCAGACATCTGCTTGTCTGAGCATGATGTTGGTTGGTTTGGTACCGTATGATTGTGGCTGGGGGCGGTACCTGTTGAAGGGGAGGGCTCTTCGATTGCAGTTTGTGCCGCCTTGGGGCATTCCGGTCCCGTCGGCAATCGCTCCGGCAGTATATTCCTTGCCTGCCTCAGTGGTCCTTCCTGCTCCGATGTTGGCGGGTGCGGGTAGCGTGTTCGCTGCTGCTCATATTCCTTTCAGCTGGCGCGAGTATCGGCAGGTTTACAGGATAATAGAACCGCTCGACACATTTCTTGGCAAACTCATCACAGAGGGAAAGATTCCATGCCACAAAAAAAGAAAAAGGCCCGGAGGGCGAGGAAGATCTCCACGTCCGCCCATTTCGCTCGCGGGTATTTCGGCCTTGGCGAAAATGATCACGTGGTTCACGTGACGGCAAATGCCGATTACCTCTTACACGTCTGGGCGAGAAATGTCGACACATCTCAGGGCGGAATTCAAATTCTTACGCCACCGAGCCAGTTCCGTGGTGTCGGATCAACGGGATCCCATGACGGTTTGGTGCTTAACGTTGGGGGGCAAACGGGGGTGAATCTGGGATGTGTTGGGGCACAGGGAGGAGAGGTGATTGACATTACCAGTTCTGCCGGATCGCGGGTGAGCGTGTTTCTGTCGGTCGAAACTGCCGCAGGAGCAACAGTGAAGATGACGAGGNNCCCGCCGAGACTTGAACTCGGACTGTCAGTTCCGAAGACTGAAGTGCTATCCATTACACCACGGGTTCATGAATCTCTTCCCAAGATACGCAAACAGTCACAAAGATAAAACATATCCAACACGGTTGTCATGCTTCACCAGCGGGGCGATGGGAACTTAAGTATGGCGCAAGTCTGGTAAGGCGATAGTCACTTTCCATGGATTGCCATTGCAAGGAGGCGCGTGACCACTTCCGTTTCAGTCATAATCCCGGCTTACAATAGCGCTTCGTTCCTCATGCAAACCATCGAGAGCGTGGTTCGAAGCGCCGATTTCCTGGACACGCAAACGTTGCTTCCGCATCTTCACGGGGCCGAAATCATTGTAGTGGATGACGCCTCACCTGATCTGACGGCCGAAATCGTCGCTGCTCACAAGGAATATGGCCATCGCCTCCGGCTCCATCGAAACGAGCGTAACATCGGTGCTGCAGGTTCGAGAAACAGGGGAGCGGCTCTTGCGCAAAGCAAGGTGGTGCTGTTTCTCGATAGCGATGACGAAATGCTTCCCCATCATCTCTTCGTCTGCCTCGCAGCGCTAAACGAGGGTCCGAATCTTGGGTTCGTCAGGACATCGGCCATTTTGGATCCCCGGATTGATCCCTCCTGGAAAATTCGCATCAACAACACGCTCCCCTCGACACTCGCAATCCGGAGCGATGTGTTTGAATTCCTCGAAGGGTTTCCGGAAGNNGTTCACTGAGGTGTCGGGCCGATTCTTCCAAAGTCTGATGATCCCGATGGAAACGATTCTGTACCGGCGTTCACCAGGGAATGCTCTTGATAGACAGATGCACCGTTTCAGTACACCGTTCACCGGGGCGATTGTGCCGGAGACTGATGCGGAACGCGAATTGGCGAACGTTCTTCCCATGGCTATTAACTCCCGCATGGACAAGTTGCGAGTCAAGGTCGGGAAGTTCAGCCTAAGCGTTCCGTTCAAGAAGTAGAGGGGACCGGTCCCCAGGGAGCAGACGAGAGAGGGAATTTACACAAAGAGCCCGATCAGCATTGATCGGGCTCTCTTGATAACTGGTCAATCAGTACACCAACCTACTCTTCCACCACTTCAAAAAATGCGGCAGGATGTTCGCATGCCGGGCACTTCTCTGGGGGATTCTTCCCCTGGTGGATGTAGCCGCAATTACGGCACTTCCAACGGACAACCTTCTCCCGTGTGAATACCGTGCCGTTCTTTACGCTTTCTTGAAGTTTTCGGTATCGTGCCCCGTGCTCCTTCTCAACAACTGCGATCGAGCGAAAAGCCGCGGCCACCTCTGGAAGCCCTTCTTCTGATGCAGCGGCTGCAAATCCTGGATAAATCTTCGTGTGCTCGCACTCTTCTCCCTCCGCTGCCGCCGCCAAGTTTTCGAGGGTCGTACCAATCTTGCCCGACGGATACGAGGCGACTATTTCCACTTCTCCTCCTTCGAGAAACTTGAAAAATCTCTTCGCATGCTCCTTTTCATTGTCTGCGGTTTCTTCGAAGATGGCTGCAATATGCTCAAATCCGTCTTTCCGGGCCTGACTCGCAAAATACGTGTAGCGGTTCCTGGCCTGCGATTCACCTGCAAATGCCGCAAGCAGGTTTTTTTCCGTTCTTGATCCTTTCAGACTCTTCATAATGCTCTCTCCATGAGGAATTGGGGGAATTGGGGAAATGGCAACTTCACGATTGTGAGCACGTAAAAGCCTCCCGATCAAGCGGAGGCTTTCATGATGAAATTGACTCACAAAAGGCAGGTCACGGCAAAAGAATCGCGCATGCAACGACGGTCGTCCAGAGTCCGTCCTTGTGCCCCTCAGCCGATTGTGTCACATTGTACGTGCGGACGATCTTGCCGCTCATCTTATAGAGCTTTTCGCGTTCGTCCCACGCAACATTCGGGTCGAATTCCACGCCGAGCGTCGTGGCCAACATCGTCGCAGCGAGATCCTCGGCGTATTCTCCCGCCTTCTCGTCCGTTTCGCCATACGGATGGTGCTCCGACAGATAGCCGTACTGCGAGGAATCCGCAGGCATGGCTACGCCTATCGACGCGGCGATCAACCGGTTGGGCTCGTTCGTGGCATTGCGTGCCATGACGGCGAAGGTGATTTGGCCGGGCTGCAAATCCTTCAATCCCTCTTCCGTCGAAGTACGTTTGCAGCCGGGCGGGAAGATGCTCGACACAGTCACCAAATTGCATTTTTCAATCTTCGCATCGCGAAGCGCGAGTTCAAATGACTGAAGGTAGTCTTTGTGCCGACCGACCCCCTTCGTGAAAAACACTCTGCCCGGGACGTACAATCTCTCATCTCCTGATTAAAATGGAAAACGCCGTTGATTATGATTTCGTGATACGTGCAAATTTTCGCTTACCGACTTTTACCACAATGCCTTTGCCGATGTCCAATTGTGCGGCATGGTCGGTGATTTTGACTCCATCCACCGTTACCCCTCCCTGTTCGACCAGTCTCCGGGCGTCGCTGTTGCTCGATGCCATTTTCGTTTCTGCGAGCAAACGAAGAATTCCAATCGGTCCATCGACGTGAAGCCTGACCTCGGGGATTTCATCAGGAAGATCCTTCTTGATGAAAATCCTGTCGAATTCTTCCTCAGCAGCCTTGGCCGCTTCCTCGCCATGGTACAATGCCACGATCGTCCTGGCGAGCGTGCGCTTCGTATCCCGAGGGTTATGCCCCGGATCCTCGAGATTGTGCTTGATAACTTCGAGCTCGTCGTTCGGAATATTTGTAGTCAGGACAAAGTACTCGTAAATGAGTTTGTCGGGGATGGAGAGGGTCTTTCCGTACATCTGCTGCGGGGTCTCGTTGATGCCGATATAATTGTCGAGAGATTTGCTCATCTTCTCGATACCATCGGTACCGGGGAGGATCGGAAGGGTGATGGCGATTTGCGGTTCCATGCCGTATTCCCGCTGGATGTCGCGCCCCACAAGCAGATTGAATTTCTGGTCGGTTCCCCCAAGCTCGATATCCGCTCTGATGGCGACGGAGTCCATGGCTTGGGCAAGGGGATAGAGAAGCTCATGAACGCTAATCGGTTCCTGAGCCTTGAACCGCCGGGTGAAATCGTCGCGCTCGAGCATTCGGGCAACGGTGTACCGGGCACCCAGTTGAATGACATCGGCAAACATCATTTTGCCAAGCCACTCTGAATTAAACTGCATCTGAATCTTCTTCGTGGACAGGATTTTTGTTGCCTGCTCGAAGTAGCTTTGTCCGTTGTGCCGTGTCTCTTCGAGTGAAAGTGGGGGACGCGTCTTGCTGCGGCCTGAAGGGTCGCCGATCATTCCCGTAGCTCCGCCGACCAGAGCTATCGGCCTGTTTCCCGATAACTGAAGATGTTTCAGCATCATTACACTTACAAGATGGCCTATATGCAAAGAATCAGCTGTCGGGTCGAT
>PMNP01000234.1 GCA_003161755.1 Ignavibacteriota bacterium
GACAACTCTTTCCACAAGACCCCGGGGGCTGCTGTGTTCAGCCCCCTCGGTCTGGCAAGACCAGATGTGATCAGAGACAAAGTCTCACCCAGGGGCACGAAATGCTCTGATAATCGCGAGAAAGAGGCTGGAAGAGAGATATTCCGATTGAAGATATCGACCAATTCAGAAATTTCATGAATGTTACCGATCAACCTGTGTGAGATGTGGCACACGCCCTCCTTGACATTTCTGCGGGAATTGCAAAGATTCCTCAAAAGAAGTGTTGTCATCCCCAATCATTCAAAGGAGATCGGCCATGCGCTCAATTGGCGTGTTCCTCCTTGCGCTCCTGGTGTTCGGTTGTGGTCAAAAGAATGTCAGCTATCGCGAGCAGGTCCAGACGATTCTGGACAAGAAATGCATTTCCTGTCACGGTCTCAATGGTCCGCGCGGAAAGATCGTGCTCACATCGTTCGAAAACCTCATGAAATCCCGGACTGTTTCAGGCAAGAAGCCCCTCGTCGTTGCCGGAAGTCCCACCGAAAGCAAGCTGTATATTCTCTGCGGAACGACGCAAGTTCAATTCCGCATGCCTCCCCAATCGCCACAGGCAGAACCATTGACCGCGGATGAATTGCAAACTGTAGGAAGATGGATTATGCAGGGAGCCCACGACAATTGAAGTCGAGATAAAACCGTATCGGGACCCGGCCAGTGGACTTCACTTGTCGGGTCCTTTGTCTGATATACCCACGCAACCAGCCCGCTCAGTTCGCCCTGCCGCTTCATTCCCCTGATTTGATCGCACCTTTTTTGGAAAGTATGCGTACATTAATGAGAGAGAAATCCATCTATGACGAAGGTGCGACTCAATGAATGATCAAGAAGCTTCTGGCGGAGCACCGGTATCGCGACGTCGCGATCGTGACATCAGGCGAGGGCGTATCATCAGCGGCTCAATCCTCGTTCTCCTGGGGCTTATGTTCCTCTTGCGCAATATGTTCCCCTGGTTCAGGGTGGAGGATTTCTGGCCGGTGAGCCTCATAATGATCGGCGCCATTCTTGTCTGGAAGTCCCGATCTCAATCCTGAAGCGAACCCCCTTGGTATTTCATAAACTCTTGCGGAGTCACTCTGATGAAAAGCGGCCGATTCTTCTGGGGATCATTTCTCATCGGTTTGGGCATACTCATGCTTCTCCAGCGCACGAGCACGTATGCCCTGGATTGGCACATCCTATGGAAATTCTGGCCTCTCGTTCTTGTGTTCTGGGGTGGTGCGGTGCTGGCTCGAGGCACGCGCCTCAGTCCGGTCTCCGCCGGCTTCGCAGGTCTGACCCTGGCTGCCATCCTCGGCGCGTTCATTCAGGCAGGGCTTGATTTCGACTCCATGTCTACGGAACACATTGGACAGGTGGAGGAATTCGTCCAGCCGTTTGATTCAACGATTCGACGGGGGAGTTTCCGACTTGGATCGGGAGCAGGTTCGTTCACTATTGAAGGAACGGGTGAACAGCTCGTTGCAGCGAACGTCAGAACGGATTTTGGCCACTACGTGATGCGGTGTGATCGGGTTGAGAACAGCGAGGATGTCTCACTATCTTTGGAAGGGGAGAACAAGTCGTGGTCCTTTAGCCGGTCCGCGAATCGAGCCCGGATGCGCTTTAATCCGTCCATTCCCTGGGATATGGAGTTCAACGTTGGCGCCTCCCAGTTGGATCTGGATCTCTCCCTGTACAGAGTGGAACATCTTACCATCCACGCCGGCGCTTCGGAAGTGCGAGTCCGCCTTGGAGATCTTTCCGACGAAACCCGGCTCACGGTGAAGTCGGGCGTATCGTCGGTACGAATTCTTGTGCCGAGAAGCTCCGCCTCGGAGATAACCGTAAACTCGCCGCTGTCCGGCAAGAACTTCAGGGATTTCTCGAAGACGGAATCGGGATTGTATCGGACCGAGAATTTTTCCACGGCGAAGAAGAGAGTGTACCTCGTTCTTGAATCCGGTGTCTCAAACCTCACGGTCGTCAGGTATTGATGAAGTTCCTTGCTCAAACACGCCGGCATTTTTGTCCTTGTGGACGTTGTTCCAGGAAAAGCACCGGCCGTTCATCGCTATGTACACGCCGTGGGGAAGCGTCTGAACACATGCGAGTGCGCTCCCGAGGTTGAACAACCCATCGGAACTGCCGAACTTATAGGGAATCATCGCTCCGGTGAGAACTACCGTCTTCCTTGAGAGAGATTCTCCCAGTACTCGTGCCGTGATTTCCATCGTATCCGTCCCGTGCGTGATCAGAATTCTCTCCTCCGTTGCCGCCCGGCATGCTGCAAGAATCGTCGACCTGTGATGGTCATTCATATCGAGACTGTCAATCATCATCAGCGGTGTCAGAGTAACCTCCAGACGCGATCGCCCCAGCGTCAACATCTCCAAGACATGAGTATCCTTGAAGTACAATGAACCGTCCAGCTCGTTGTACTCCTTGTCAAAGGTGCCGCCGGTGACAAAAATTCGGATGGCCATAGGAATTCCCAGGGCGATAAGTGAAGGTCATGAGTCCCCAAAACTCTCTGTTTTCCGTGTCGTTCCAGTGTACGGAGGAATTCAATGAGGAACAAATCGAGGTAATCAATTGGTTCTGAAAGTGTCGATAGTCCGCAAAGAGGGTGCCCGCGGTGCGAGTGATTCAAGGCACAGCTGATTAGGCCTTGAAATGTATCTTACTTATGCGTACTGCGGAGATTCAAGAGGATGGGGTTTTGTGAGGAAGAATCAGTGGTCATCCTGGGAATGTCGACCAAAAGAAACTGCGCAATTCAACAATTGGAGATCGTCATGCGACCCCTTTTTCTCATTGCCGTGCTCGTGTGCTCAATCGCAACAGTGTTTGCCCAGGATGGAGGAACAGCCCAGCAGGCACAAACTCCGGCAGTTGTAAAACCATCCACCGCAACACCAGGAGTAACGAAGAGGCAGGTTCGTCAGCGTGCACGCATTCGCCAGGGAGTACGCACAGGTGAGCTTACCCCAGGGGAAGCCGCGAAGCTTCGTGGCGAGCAAAGGAAAATCAAAGCCGACAAACAGGCTGCGAAAGCAGATGGGAAAGTCACTCCCGCTGAGCGGAAACAACTCCAGAAGGAAGAGAACAAGTCAAGTCGGGATATCTACAGACTCAAACACAACAACGTGACTCGTTAAGTCCAACGTTTTCTTTAGTTCTTCTTCACGAATCGCCAGGGTTGTCGGGCAGGAATGGCTTCGGGGATGTTTCCGGCGCCTGACATTCCTGGCGGCGATATCTCAGAGCCCGGTCTCCCGGGCTCTGAGCATTTTTTGGCTGCCGCCCCGTTGTCTGCTGCTCCTCACCGTCGGTGTTTCACTGTGCAAGCACCTCGTCATGCCGTGACTTAAATCCTTTCATCATCCATTTCCGCGCGAGAATAAGCCCGACTGGCGTGATCATGGCAATGAGGGCATAGATGAACCACATCGACTCCGTGTGCATTTGGGAAGGAGGAACATTGTCGGGACAGTAATGCATCAAGAACCAACCCGCATAGAGGCTGGTCACAAACTTGGTGAAGAACCACGGGATCTGTCCTATCCCCATATAGATTCCGCTCATCTTTGGCGGCGCGATCTCCACAATCCAGCCAAGGAACCGGGCCGACCAGATTGCCTCCCCCAGCGTCATAAACACCTGGAACGCAATGAGGGTCGTCATGCTTGGGCCGAGCGACAGGAGAAAGGTCGGAACAGCCATGACGATGGTTCCGACGATCATCATCGTATACGTGTTCCTCTTTATGGTGAGTGCGGTGATGATGGGAGTGAAAATGAAAATGAAGAGAGGATTGAGATTTACAAAGGTCTCGAAATTGTCCTGCACTGTTCCGACAAATGCTCTGGAACAGTATTGTGGCAGTGTCAGCCAGTTATGGGCGAAAAGTGTTTGGACCGGCATGAGGATGACGATAAAGAACCAGAAGCGGAGATCTCTCGGAAGATTTGATGCATAAAACTTGATTTGGTCCTTAAGCGGTTTCTTCTCTTCCACCGTTTGCTCCTCCGCACCCTCGGCTACAGCTTCTGCCCGTGCCTTCTCCACGGTCTTCTTGGTTAGAAGGAAGGCGATGACGCCAATCCCCGCAACTGTTGCCGCAACNNCCGAAGAGCCCTCGAACCGGGGGAGACACCAGCCCTGGGAGAAAGCTTCCCAGATTCATCAGAGCGTAGAGCATGGCGTACCCCATTGCGGAAGTCTTCGGTGAGGAAAACTGTTTCACCGCAGAATAGCACGCCGGCTGGTAGATCCCATACCCGAGGATAACCCAGGCAAGTGCGGCAAGAGCGATAAGGTGAGGAGGAGAATAAAGTCCGTATCCGGGCAGAATATCCGGACTCACGGTCAGAAGGACCCGGCCGACCAGCATGCACGCAAGAGAAATGAGCAACGCCCTCCTTGGACCGATGATGTCCACGGTAGCGCCGAGAAACAACATGGCCAGCGTTATCCCCCAGGTCAGAAACCCAACGGAGTGGTCGGCTTCGATATCGTTCAACCCAAGCTGTTTGTTGAAGAAGATCGCAAGCAGAGTCAACACCCCGAAGTACGTGAGGCCCTCCAGCATGTACGACAAATTGATCGCCCACAAGGCCCTCGAAGCGTGGACAAGATCCTTGAATGGCTGGGTCATCTCTGCGATGGCCTTGCTGAGAGTGGACTGTTGCGGGTCCTGGGAGACATTGGATTCAGGCACTTGGAGATCTCCTCGTTCGTGATGCAGAACTGCAATGTTCAGGGAGTTTGATGAATTTCAAAGTGTACGCATGCGCAATCGGAATTGCAAGATCAATTGATTCTCGAAGAAACGCTCCGTACCTTCTTGCGGGTTGGCAGGCTGATTGACCTTGCCAACGTGACGGTTTGGAGGAAAATGCTGAAAACAGGAGAGATGCAAGAAGAGCCGACGCTTACAGTGGGCGTGTTGGAAGCTCCACGGTTTCACCTCTCGCTCAGGGGTTCCTACAAAGTGGAGGGAAATGGAAAGGCGATTGGCGGGCCGGCCTTTGTCCGTACTGAAGCCGACGGCCTTGCTCTTGAAACGGAATCAGGCATCGTCATCAATGCAAAGGAAGTGGCAGTTATCCCCTCAGAACCTCATGTTGCCTCGTTTGTTCTTAACGATGTGGTGATTGGAAAACAGTTCCATTGGCAAAGGGCGGAAAACCAGCGTTTCCGCGGCGGGCTTCGGTTGGTCCGCACGACTTCGGGAAATGTCGCTGCCATCAATACTGTGAAGCTCGAGGACTACCTGGCNNCCCGCAGTTGGTTGATTGCGCAGATATCAAAATCCCGCGAACTCAAGGCTGGTGGACATTCCAGACCCGAGTCAGTTCAACAGGAAACCGGCCGGCTGATCCGCTGGTATGACAGGGAGGATCATGAACTCTTCGACGTGTGCGCCGATGATCACTGCCAGCGGTACCAGGGGATCACGCGTCCGTTGACGGCCGCGGTTGAGCGGGCGGTCCACGAAACCCGCGGAACTGTTCTGATGAGCAAAGGGATGGTGTGTGATGCGCGCTTCTCGAAATGCTGCGGAGGCGTTACCGAACGCTATGACCATGTCTGGGAGGCCGTGCCGCATTCATATCTGACATCGGTCCGCGATGAGGACTCGGTCGATATCCCCGATCTCACGGCCGAAACCGGGGCCGCCAAATGGATTACCTCATCACCTTCTGCGTTCTGCAATGTCCGGGATGTGAACATCCTGGACAAGATCCTTCCGCGTCTTGACAGAGAAACACAGGATTTCTTTCGATGGAAGGTGAAATACCACCAGCAAGAGATTGCGGAATTGATCCACCAGAAGAGCGGTATCGATTTTGGGGGAATCAAAACGCTCCTTCCCGTGAGGAGGGGATCTTCGGGCCGTCTTGAGGAGATGACCATCGTGGGAACAAAACGCTCGTTGACCGTGGGCAAGGAACTGGAAATCCGGAGGCTGCTTTCTGCGTCACATCTGTTCAGCTCTGCGTTCATTGTGAAGACAGAGGGAGAGCACGATGGTCTTCCGGATGTCATCACCCTGAGCGGGGCGGGTTGGGGCCACGGGGTCGGCTTGTGTCAAATCGGTGCTGGCGTCATGGGCGAGCAGGGATACACGAGTGAACAAATTCTGACTCACTATTTTGCCGGTGCGACACTTCGCCGGCTGTACGACTGATCGACCGGCAACGATTATCCCATGATTGACGAACACATTATTACCGAATCGGAACTTGATGCATTTCAGCCGGGCCGATCGCTTGCGGGAGAACTTCAGGCACTGATTCTGCAGCAACGATCGACATGGGATTTGGCACGCATTGGTTATGAAGGCCGCGAGAAGGCTGCGACACGACAACTTATTGTTGATGATGTGAACATCACTCTGCAGTTCAACCCCGGGCGAATCAAATCGACAACTGCCCGGGTGGACGAAAAGTCAACCGCACGCCGTCCCTGTTTTCTCTGTGAGACAAACATTCCCCCGGAACAACGCGGCATTCTGTACGGCAACGAATATCTGATCCTGGTGAACCCCTATCCGATTTTCCCGGAACACTTCACCGTCCCGAGGATAATGCACACGCCGCAAGCCATTCTTCCGGAGATCGAAATCTTGCTCGATCTGGCCCGTGATCTCAGCCCGGATTTTCTCGCTTTGTACAACGGCCCGCGCAGCGGCGCCTCCGCGCCCGACCATCTTCATTTCCAGATCGGGACGCGGTCGTATCTTCCACTCTTGAAGGAGTACGATGATGTACGGGAACGGTGGGGACGATTGCTTGCTGGAAGAGAAGACATTCGAGCGTATAGCGTTGATCACTATCTGCCTCAATTCATTTCGCTGGAATCCTCGTCGCTTCAATCCATGGTCAACGCATTCCATTCTCTCTATGGCATCCTTCAGAAGTTCTCGTTGACGGACGACGAACCGATGATGAACCTCCTCTGCTGGTTTGACGAGGAAGAATGGCGGCTTGTGGCGTTCCTTCGTGCCAAACACCGCCCGGCGCGATTCTATGCCCGACGTGATCGCAGGATGCTCATTAGCCCGGGGGCAATCGATCTTGGAGGTGTGGTCGTCGTACCGGTGCAAAAGGACTTCGAGAAGATTCAGGCGTCGGATATCGAAGCGATCATGGAGGAGGTTTCACTACCGTCTGAAACCTTTCGCGAAATAACGTGTGCCCTTGGTGAGAATCTGGGGGCGGACCAGGAGAAGTAGATCAGGGATACAGCCAGAATTGTTTTGAATCCAGCTTGAATTCGTTCACCCCCTCTGTAAGAAGTCCTTCAATATCCTCATACGCGAATCGCTTCACGAATTGCGTTCGCACGCTGTCGGTTCCTATCACCCGGTCGAACATTGCCAGGCGGGTGCTGTCGGTCTCGAATGGGTTATGGCCAGGAAACAGGGCATGACATGCCTCAAGCACTCTGAATTGAGTGCTGATCAAACTGACCTTTTCGGGGTCAACGATATAGATCTGCACGCCCTGCAAATCCTTTCCGGCATCCCTTCCATAGAATGGGCGGTAGGAAAGAGGACGCACCGAGACTCCTGGCAGCCTCATAGTCGAAAGCAACTCCGCCAACCGTTGCGGGTCAATCCACTCCGCTCCAAAAAGATGAAAGGGAAGAGTAAACCCCACGCCTTCCGATACCGTCCCCAACTCACCCACAACGCCCAATGCGGCAACATACATGGGCCCGTCAGGAGTGGGAACATGAGGAGACGGGGGAATCCAGAGCAGTCCCGTTTCAGCAAACGTCAACGAACGCTGCCACCCCTTCATGGGGACGACCACTAGGCTGCATCGAATCCCGCCGCTGAGATATCCCCGGGCATTGAGATATTGTGCAAGCTCTCCTGGTGTAAGACCATAAATGTAGGGGATGGGGTAAGGGCTGACGAACGACAGAAAGTCTTTACGTACGGGTGTTCCTTCAACGCGAAGCCCACCAAGCGGGTTCGGTCTGTCCAGCACGACAAAAGGAATGCCATTCTCCGCTGCTGCCTCCATGCACAAGCCCATCGTTGCAATAAAGGTAAATGACCGCACCCCGATATCCTGAATATCATATACCAAAATATCGACACCCTTCATCATCTCAGCAGAAGGCTTCTTCGTCCTGCCGTACAGCGAAAAAACAGGGAGATGTGTGCGCGGATCGATCGATGAAGTCACGGGAGCCCCCGCAGGGAGATCACCGCGAACACCATGTTCGGGCCCAAACAGGGCCACGAGACGCACGCCCGGCGCAGAGGCGAGAATGTCGATGGTTGATCGCAAATACACGTCCACGCCAGTGGGGTTCGTTATCAGGCCAACACGCTTCCCTTGAAGAATGCCGAAGTTCCGTTCACAGAGGACATCAATTCCCGTCAATACCCTCGGCGTTTGACCAAACGCGACCGACACGCCGATCCATAGGACACTCATAAGAACCCGGCGGAAGAATCGCAGCATCAAGGGATCCTCTCGGGGCGGATTTGCAGGGCAGATGAGGAAAGCTTCAGGACGGTGAACCTTCCAGGTTCGTTGGTCACACGCTTGAAGAGCCCGTTAAGGTAACCTTCAAATTGTGATGAAAGGCAAGGGAGTTCAATTTCTGTCGAGTCTCCCCCCGAAACAGCCAACAGGCCCGCAAACAGCCCCCACGCCAAATCATCAATCGGTT
>PMNP01000216.1 GCA_003161755.1 Ignavibacteriota bacterium
CGTCAGGTCGAGGAAGATCCAGAGTCCGAACGCGAATCGATTGTCCATGTTCGTCTGGTTCAATCCCTTGACAAGACACAGCCCTATGGCATAGAGGCCGATAGCCAGCACTCCCGCCCATGGAATAACCCAGAAGAGAAATTTCTTGAATGAGCACCTAGAGAGGCCGCGGATGATGAGCTCTTTATCCATGGACTGGCTCCTGTGCGACCGGAGATATTCGCGTTTCGGCGATGTCGCGCACCCATGCACGCGTCGACCGGTAGTACACTTTCGGCTCAGTGCCGAGCTTTTCCAACAGCCTGAACGAATCACCTGAATGGGCTGCCGCATGAACTTCCGACTGCTCGTCGGACAGTTCTCCAAACGTCATAGCCTGCGCAGGGCACGACTCGACGCATGCAGGAATATACGNNGAAGGTCACGCCGTCCTTCCGCTGCCGCTTTGGTGCGTGCAGTGTGAAGCCGGCTCTGGCAGAAATTGCACTTCTCCACGATACCCCGCATTCTTGTCGAGACATCAGGATTCAACATCTTCTCCATTCCTGCGGGCCATACGGGATCCCACCAATTGAAATAGCGCGCGTGATACGGGCATGCGGTCATGCAGTAGCGGCATCCGAGACATCGGACGGGAATCTGGGCGACGATGCCTGTCGCAGGATCGTACTCTACGGCCTTTTGCGGACACACCGATTCGCACGGCGTGTGATGGTCGCAATGCTGACAAAGAACGGGCACAAACACGGTTTGGTGATCAGGGAAATCCTTTCCATTATTGACGCTGTAGACCTTCAGCCATGTCGTGCCGGTCCGAACTGTGGCGTCGGGATTGGCAGGCGGGATNNAATGTTGTTCTCAATCGCACACGCAACCATGCATGCTCCGCAGCCGGTGCAGCGGTCAAGATCGATGACCATGCCATAACGGACGTTTTTTCGCTTCTTCTCCATGTTAACCCTTTGCTATCAAAACTCTTGCCAATCGCCAGATCCCCTGAGCATCCATGCAGAGTGAGTACGTGCTCAAGCCTTCCGGATTGTTCTGCCGAAATATTTCCGGGTCCGGTCCTGCGGCTACGTGGATCACCCCCGGCATCGCGGAGGAGTCGCGATGGATGATCACCTTGCAAATCGCGTTTCCCGNNACGGACTCTGGAGAAGCACTGCTCGCAATTCTTCGATGTCCGATTTGATTGGCATACAACGGTTCGCACCTGACGATGTGCGGGTTTCATCGATCCAAACGCCGCCATTTCTTATCATCTCGAACAAGCGGTCTGCGGAGACTACGTCTTTGATCGGTGTGCAGGTATTCACTTCAAAGATGGAACCCTGTTGTACAGTGTAGATCTCTGCGACGAGCCGCTTGATGGTTTCCTCCGCGGATCCAAAACCGCCGGGGACACCTGTCCCAGATGCCAGCTGCTGCACAAGCGTGAAGGGGTCGACCGAGCCCTCGGCTTGGGCAATCATTGGCGAGGCAATCGCNNAGCGGCACTGGTGAAGGGATTATCAGATTGGCTCGTCTAGCCAGACCGGCAAGAAACGGCGAGAGGCTGACGACGAGCGCTCGTTCATTGGCGAGTTTGGGTTCAATCAATTCCCAGGGAAGCAAGCAGCCATCCTCCGCTCCGTCCATGATAAGGACTGCGATGGAATGGTCCGGGATCCCCTGCAGGGTTCTTTCGAATGCGAACTGTTGGCCGGAATCTTGAACGCCCGGGATATCTCGACGCGGCAGCAGACCTCCCTGGATTCCCACTGCGCCGAAAAGTGTATTGAGCGAGGCAACAGCAGTCATGTCGGCATCACTCCATGGTCCAGCTCCGGGATCTCCACCGCCGATCGCAACTGCGGGCAGGTTGCCTGCAATGCGACGCGCTGTCGCAATAATAATGTCGGCTGAAACGCCAGTATGAGCGGCGACTTTTTCAGGTGTAAATGTTGCAGCGAGATCATGAAATGCCGAAAGATCTTGAGCGAGTGGCTGGATAAGTCGCTCATTGAGAAGCACATAGGCAAGTCCGAGAGCAAAGACTCCTTCGGTTCCCGGCGCTACGGGGATCCATGTATCGGCCATGAGCGCGGTTCTGGATTGGCGGGTTTCAACTTGAATTACCATGGGACTGCCGGAAGATCTCCTCTGAGCCGCGATCTTCATCATCCTGCCGGGTGATCCCCACCCGCCGAACAATGGCGTTCCAAAGCTCAGAATTGTCCGTGCGTGCTCAAGATCATATCCGAGAGAATCCTGCCTATTGGAATTCAACGCTGTGAAATGGGCTGTTTGACATTCGATCGAAGGAGAAGAAAGGTAAACGCCATTGGAAAGTCTGCCCAACCACTGTCGATAGGCAAGCGAAATGCTCCTTCCGGGTCGGCGATCGAGAATAGCGACTGATCCTGTGCTTTGCCGAATTGCCAACAGGAGCATCGTCAGAGCTTCTTCATTGGTGACGACCGAGGAATTGATCCCTCCTCGTGCATGAATTCGGTGCAAGGGCTGACGCACCCGGAGCGGATGGAACGAAAGATGATGGGCGGCCAGGCCAACTGCGCACAGCGAACCGTTTCCAAAGGGATGCCCTGGTATCCCGGAGAGAGAGACAGGCATACCATTGACACATCGGGCTTTCATGCCACAGCCTGCCGGACAAAGAGTGCAGGTCGTTGAGGATGATGTCGTCTCACCTTTCGGTGGCTCCGGTATCCACGGCCAATTCTGCGTCCATATTGCGGTGTCATCGAGTACCTTCCACGGAAGCGGCGTGAAAAGAATTCCAACGGCCGACCCTGCGGCAAGCTTCAACAAGTCCCGTCGAGATACGCTCATGACTCTTCCCAATAGCTACTTATGACAATCGATGCAACTTTCATCAACGCCCATCGCCTTATGGCAGTGGGAACAGTCGTCCATTCTCATCCCTTCCCACTCGTGGGATTTTATTCCGGAGATGTTGGGTCCCCAAATCGCGCGGCTATATCCGCTTATGCGATTCTTCTCGAATGGGGGGAGCCGGTCAGACGTACCATGTGGCCCGTGGCACCGTTCACAGGGTAGCGCAGCAAGCTTCACATGTTGGACGTGCGCAAAAAAAGCGTTCTGCGGCTGTTTTGCATAGACGAGCCACGGAATAGGTTTGTTCTTGGACACATATTCATCAACGAGCAGCTTCTCTTCCGGCGAATCGCCAACCTGCGTGGCATGGCACATTGCGCATTTCTCAAGAGGAGGGATTCCTGTAAATGTTCCATCTTCACGGAATGCATGGCACTCGTCGCATTGCAGACCGACCTTTTGGCCGGTATGAACGGCATGACTGAACTGCAACGGTTGCTCGCTTTCATCATAGAGCATGGAGGGAAATGCAAACCATCCTGCCGCAAGGGCAGAAGTGAGGCCGCACATGAATAGGATGACCCCCTTGTACTGCACACTACCTCCTGAGATTTGCAATGGGTGAGAAGAACTCGTTGAATAGGCACAAAGCATCTTCCCTGCTCAGGTGCTTCAGCACATCGGGTCCAATGACACCGCCGTCGTTGAGGGACATCATTCGTTCAGAGTCACGTCGTGATGTTCGTTGAAGGACAAAAGCTGTCAAGCGTTCAACCTCGGTCTTCATCCATGTCCGGGCGTCCTTCCCATTCAGCAGCCCCTCATGGACCGCGAAGCCATCCATAGTCTTGCCACTTTGGAAAACTCCTTCGAACAACCAGCCAGACCCGTACGGGTCATGCGACACAAGGTCTGGAGCGGCACGGAGTATGGCATTTGGACCGATGAGCGAAACTACGGTGGGAAACAGTGCGTGGAAGTCAATTCCGGATGAAGTGATCACCACCTCCGGTCTGGTTAAGCCGCGCGACGCGAGGAATGTGACTTGTTGAGGAGATCCCAAAACCCGTGCAAGCAGCCCATCAATACCAATCTGAAACGATCCGTCTTCGTCAAGATCGAGCCAGAAGTGGTTCTTTGAATAGTACAGGCGGTTCGGCAAAGCGATGCCTTCCACCGGGTCGCTTCCAGATTCAAGAGCGGGACCCTCGGGTTGCGCAGTTGTGACGTACGTTTCGCAGTAGCGGTGTCTGTTGCTTTCGCACCGGGAAAGATGAGTTTCGTTGTAAGGGATATATTTTTTTGTTGGAGCGGCCGAACAATACTGCATCGACAAATCCTGCAGGAATGGGCACCTCGCCTGGGCTGAAACACCTTCCTGGCTATCCCGAGCAACCGGGCAATTCGGATAATCAGACGACGTGCAGCGTTCGAACNNGTCGAACCTGGTCTGCACCATCGATTGCACGATCATTGGTCGAAAGGCCGTTGCTTGACACGATTTCACTTGTGCTTCGCGAAGAAATGGGCATCTCATGAGTTCATCTCGATTGAGGAGGTGGAGGATTCATGGGCTGCACATTCGTTCCGTTTTCAGGTGTGTTCATGTCATCGGGCTTCTCTTTTGGCGTTGGCCTTTTGTCCAGCCGTGCTCCGCCATCTGCCATTGTCACGCCCAACAGGGGAATCACGAAGGCGTGGTCATCGGCATGGGTCTTGGCCGCGGAGCGCCGGTCCGCACGCCGTGCCTTGATGTCCAAATACACCGCACGAACGATTGCTGCAATCGATATCAGGGTGACGAGACCAATGACGGCATTGGTCAGGATGAGCCATAATGTGTCCGGTCCGTTTTCGCTTGACACGCAGAACCTCCAGTAGTTGTGCTGCTCTGAAATGCTTCCACGACATATTCCAGTGTCTCATGAGTGCAAGAGGCATGCCGGAATCAACGCCACTAGTATCTATCCATAAGTGACTTAAAGAATGGGGGATTAGTGAACAGGAGGTTTAGACATGATCCAGTGCAGTGCGCGGTGTGTTGGTGAAGCCGACTTTTATGTGGGAAACGACGACAGTCCCATGGTGATGAATCTCCAAAATAGCTCGATGAGCTATTGATTTTCGCGTTATGAAGTCGTACACTTTATGCAATTCGCTCATTCAGCTGAGGAATTCCCGGCTGAGTTGGAGCAATTCCCTGGTAGATTCTGCATACAATCGCAAGCTCCTGTAATCCACCGATAGGTAACTTCGACCACCAAATCTAGGCTCCAGTATGTCCACAATACACCTGAGCTTTCTTGACTGGCTGATCATTGGCATCTACTTTGCCTTTGTCCTCGGCATTGGATTTTACCTCAAGAAATTCACACGAAGCCAGGAGGATTTCTTTCTGGCCGGAAGGAAGAACAGTTCCTGGGTTGCCGGATTGGCGTTTCTCTCGGCAAACCTGGGTGCGTTGGAATTGCTTGGGATGACGGGCAACACCTTTAAGTATGGGATGTATGTTGCTCACTTTTATTGGATTGGCGCAATCCCCGCCATGTTGTTCCTTGGCATTTATATGATGCCGTTTTACTTCAGCAGCAAGATTCATTCGGTTCCTGGATATTTGAAACTCCGGTTTGATGAGAAGACGAGAGTACTGAATGGCATCGCATTCGCGGTCATGACGCTTCTCGTTTCCGGCATCAACCTGTATGCGATGGCGCTTGTCCTCCATACGTTCTTGGGATGGAACTGGGACGTAAGCATGTGGGCTTCGGCGCTCACTGTCGCAGTGTATGTGTCACTCAGCGGTCTGATGTCGGCAATCTTTACAGAAATCATCCAATTCTTCCTTATTTGGTTTGGTCTGTTCCTTGTCTCTCTGCTGGGGATAGTGGAGATTGGAGGACTGGACAAACTCTATTCGATGGTGCCACATGCATTTGGCACACTTTGGTCCACTTCGGGTAACCCTGCTGACAATGGAATGTTGGTTTCCTGGGGGGGTATTGTTATCGGTCTGGGCTTCGTGCTTTCATTCGGTTACTGGACGACCGATTTTCTCGTTGTCCAACGCGCCTTCTCGGCCAAGGATCTTCGTTCAGCCAGGCTGACACCTATCACGGCATCGTTCTTCAAAATGTGTGTTCCCTTCCTGGTCATCGTTCCAGGTTTGGTTGCCTACATCCTTTCGAAGGACCCTTCAAAAGGGTTCGCGTTGTTGTCCGATGGAGGGCAGCTGAATTACGATTCCACTCTTCCGCTTCTGATTGCGCGGTACTATCCTACCGGTCTTGTTGGCCTGGGAGTTACAGCGCTTCTTGCGGGGTTTATGGCAGGACAAGCGGGAAATGTGAGCGTATTTAATACCGTATGGACGTATGACATTTATCGATCGGTTATCAAGAAGGATGCCTCTGACGCGCATCTGCTCTGGATGGGACGCGCGGCGACGATTGTGGGGATTCTGCTCAGTTTAGTGACAGCGTACTGGGCCAGGACATTCCCAAGCATCATGGATTACATGCAGGCAATATTCTCCTGGGTCAACGCTCCACTGTTTGCGACGATGCTGCTCGGCATGTTCTTCAAGCGAATCACATCGGCGGGCGCATTCTGGGGCTTGCTCGCGGGCATGGTTTCATCCGTAACACTAGTTCTTGCGGTAAAGTTTATGTGGATCAATCCCGCTTCCATCACATTCTCTTCCGTCACCAGTGACATGGCGGCGAATTTTTGGAGAGCTTGGTGGGCATGGCTGATCTGCTTCATCACGACCATCGCCATCAGCTTCTTTACGGCGCCAAAGCCCGATGCGGAACTCGTTGGCCTGGTCAAAGGTCTGACCCCGAACCCCGACTCCAGCGCGATGGCATTGTACAAGAGGCCCGAGTTTATCGCTGTAATTGCGCTCATAGTTCTTGTCGTTCTCAATATCTATTTCTGGTGAGCCAACCATGACTGAACATGCACAAATGAAATCGATCTGGTACCTGGTCGGATTGATGCTGTTGGCCATGGGGGCCGTGATCACCGTAGCAGGCATCGTCCAATATCTCGATCCAGAATCAGTACATACAGTCCTTTCCGAATTGCATCCGAGCCTCTGGTGGGGCCTTATTATGCTCGCCTCGGGAGCACTGTTCGCCGTCGCCGGCAAAAACCGGATGCGGTGACCATGAACATCACCCACACTGTGGCGGAGATCTTCAAACAACGGTTTGCTAGTAGCACTCCGTTACTTGTCCGCTCTCCGGCGCGCGTAAACCTTATCGGGGAACATACCGACTATAACGAAGGCTTTGTCCTCCCTGCTGCGGTGGACAAGGCCATCGTGTTCGCTGTTGCTGCCCGCTCTGATCGAAAATTCCGCTTTGTCGCTGCCGATCTGAATCAGGATGATGAGGGCTCATTCGACGTCCTCGCTCCTTCGCCGCTAGGTTGGCCCGACTATCTTCTTGGAGTTGTAGACCAGTTGGAGAAGATGGGGAAACATGTCAACGGGATCGACATGGTGTTCGGCGGCAACATTCCCATCGGGGCGGGGATGTCTTCCTCTGCAGCGTTGGAAGCGGGGTTCCTGTTTGCACTGAACTCGCTCTATGGTCTCGGACTTGAAACTGTGGCCATGGCGAAGATTGCCCAACGCGCCGAAAACGAGTTCATTGGTGTGCGTTGCGGTATCATGGACCAATTTGCCAACCTCTTTGGCCAGGATGGCAAGGCAATCCTCCTGGACTGCCGTTCGCTTGCCTTCGAATATGTCCCGTTCCAACGTAAGGATGTCGTCCTCCTTTTGTGCGATTCGATGGTGCACCATGAGCTTGCCTCTTCGGAGTACAATGTGCGGCGAGCGCAATGCGAACAAGGTGTCGCCGGGGTCAAATTGCGGCATCCTGACGTCCGGAGTCTTCGTGATGTATCGGCGGCAATGCTGAAAGAAGTGGAGAAAGATCTGGATCCCGTCGTGTTTCGCCGGTGCAGCTATGTGCTCAAAGAAAACGACCGTGTCCTTGCAGGATGCAAAGACCTGGCGCGTTCGGACTTTCAAGCCTTTGGCGAAAAGATGATTGCTTCCCACGCGGGATTGCGTGATGGATATGAAGTCAGCTGCCCTGAACTTGATATGCTCGTTGAGGCGGCGCTCAAGGTTGAAGGTGTCTATGGGTCCCGTATGATGGGGGGAGGATTTGGCGGCTGCACGATAAATCTCCTCCGTGAGGACGCGGTCGATGATTTTGTCCAGCAGATTCCCGATCTCTACCGGGATTCGTTCGGTCGCGATGCAAATATCCACCTCTGCAGAATCAGCGGTGGGACGGCCGTTATAGAGAATCAAAAGAACACAGGATGAGCGAACATCTGATGTTAGGGCAACCTCATCGGCGATGGAATGCACTCACCGGTGATTGGATCCTGGTATCTCCCCACCGCACAAAACGACCATGGCAGGGCGCGGTTGAACGAAGCGCCGGAGTACAGCGTCCCGTCTATGATCCGAAATGCTATCTCTGTCCTGGCAATCTGAGAGCCGGCAACGATGCCAATCCGAACTACGATCGGACGTTTGCCTTTACGAACGATTTTAGCGCACTGCTGTCGGATACTCCGCCCGGCGAAATCAGCGATGAGGGGCTTATTCTTGCCCGGTCAGAACGCGGAATATGCCGGGTCGTTTGCTTCTCTCCAAGGCACGACCTGACTCTTGCTGAGATGGATGCGGCGATGATCCGGAATGTGGTGGATGTTTGGGCGGATGAGTTCCTCCACCTCAGCGAACATCCCGACATTGGGTACGTTCAGATTTTCGAGAACAGGGGAGAAATGATGGGGGCAAGCAATCCTCATCCCCACGGCCAGATCTGGGCGCAACGATCCATCCCCGGTGAACCCGCAAAAGAACTCTCCCGGCAGCGTGAACATTTCGGCCGAACCGGCAAGACTCTTCTGGGCGATTATCTTGCGTTGGAGCTCAAGCGTAAGGAACGGGTGATCACCGAAAATGAACACTTCGTTGCTCTCGTTCCCTTTTGGGCGGTCTGGCCGTATGAAAGTATGATCATCAGCCGTCGCCCCGTGCAGGATCTCGCCATGTTGACATCAGAAGAACGGGATGCCTTTGCCGACATGATCCGGCGCGTCACGGTCCGTTACGACAATCTGTTCCAGGTTTCGTTTCCGTACTCGTCTGGGATCCATCAGCGTCCCACGGACGGGAAGGAGTATCCGGAGTGGCACCTCCATATGCACTTCTTCCCCCCGCTGCTTCGTTCCGCAACCGTCAGAAAATTCATGGTAGGCTACGAGATGCTGGCGGAGCCGCAACGCGATATCACGCCTGAATCAAGTGCCGGCGTATTGCGCCAGCTTTCTGAGGTCCATTATTCTGGCAAAACGGCCATAAAATCAACACCTCCGTCGTCAGTTCATACCTCATGAACCCGATACCTTTCAACCGTGCCGCCCTGGCGGGCAATGAACTGCAGTATGTTGGCGAAGCGATCACAAGCGGCCACCTCGCCGGCGACGGACAATTCACGAAGCAGTGCAGTGGACTGCTGGAACAGATGTTCGGTTCTCCTAAAGTCCTTCTTACCACCTCCTGCACCCACGCTCTGGAAATGGCGGCACTGCTGCTCAATCTCCATCCCGGAGACGAAGTCATTGTTCCATCATTTACGTTTGTCAGTACTGTCAATGCATTTGTGCTCCGGGGAGCGCGGCCCGTCTTTGCGGATATCCATCCAGACACGTTGAACATCGACGAGACGACGATCGAAGGATTGATTACGCCACGCACGCGCGCAATCGTGCCCGTTCACTATGCCGGCGTGGCGTGCGAAATGGACGCCATCATGCGTATCTCCGGGAGCCACAATATTCCGATCGTTGAAGACAACGCCCACGGACTCTTCGCCCGGTACAAAGGCAAGAATCTGGGCACATTCGGGATCCTCGCGACCCAGAGCTTTCATGAAACGAAGAACATCGTGTGCGGAGAAGGCGGAGCGTTGGTGTTGAACGATGAACTGCTGGTTGATCGTGCTGAGGTGATTCGCGAAAAGGGAACAAACCGGAGCAGGTTCTTCAGGGGCCAAGTGGACAAATACACTTGGGTCGATGCAGGGTCGAGCTATCTCCCGTCAGAAATCCTTGCTGCCTTTCTCTTCGCTCAGTTGGAACGAAGAGATGTCATTCAGCAGAAGCGGCGGAATGTATGGGAATACTACTATGCGCACCTGAGCCCATGGCTCGAGGAGCATGGCGTCGCTTTGCCGACTGTGCCGGAGTACTGTGAGCAGCCGTACCATCTCTTCTATCTTCTCCTTCCCTCGTTAGATCGGCGGCAGGCCTTGATTGCGCATTTCAAATCTTATGGCATCCAAACGGCGTTTCACTATCTCCCCCTCCATCTTTCGGAAATGGGAAGGAAGCTCGGAGGGAAACCGGGGGCTTGCCCGGTGACCGAATCAGTGAGCGATCGTTTGTTGCGACTTCCCTTCTTCAATGATATTACGGAGGCCGAGCAGGAGAGGGTAGTCAGCGCTATGAAGGAGTTCTTCACGAAGAGCGTGCGGTAATGGTTGCAGATGCCAGGTGGTGAAGCGTTGCACAAAAAACCCTGACGGGCTTGGACCTGTCAGGGTTTTTTTAAATGGGAAGAATTGGAGGAAAGAGAGCCTCCTAACCTGCGTTGAATTATCGGGCCGAACCGAATACCTGCTGCATCGTCCGGTACAAATTTGGATCAACAATCGGTAGTGCCGATCCCTTTGCCAACGGTGCCGGAATTCCCGGAAGAGTTGAAACATCGATCAACGGGATGTCCATCCCAAATTTCGCGTTCATGGCCTTGAGGAACAGATTGGCAATAAGGCCCTGACCTCGGCTTGACGGATGGACCCCGTCGAGGCTGAAAAGCCCGCCTGAAATATAATCGGCTGTGAATTCAATCCCGCCAACGGTAATGCCAGATTGCTTCAATGAAGTGAAGAACGCGTTAACGTCCACTAAAGCGGCGCCGATCGCTTGTGCTTGGGTCGCGATGGTCTGGTTATACGAAGCAATGGCGGCACCTGCATTTGCCTGTTCGACTGCATCAAGAACCAATTCATCCGGCCATGGATTTTGGGGATGGACTCCAAACGGCTTTGTCGTATCGATGCCGGGCCCCGGCGTTATCCCGTTGAGGCTGTACCACAGACCCGAAGGACGGCCGATGAGGTTCGCGTACGCGACGCCGGGGAGTGTGAAGAGCGGCGGAGTGCTCTCGGCAAATCTCGTGGAATCGAATGCAATCGAGTTGTTGCCATGTTTTTGATATCGAAGGAAAACTCCTGCGGGCAATCCGGCAACAATCTTTGGCCCCAGCGTTGTGAAAAATGGAATCGAACGGACATCGGGAATATTGGCCAAAACGATCTTTGCATTTGGCAGTGCAGCGCGCAATACTGTGACTGACTGCGTATATATCACGTTAAATGCAGCGCCAGGAACCAACTGCGTGACTCCACCTGACGTGGCATAGCCGAGAACGTCGTTGTTTCCCAGCCAAAACGTCACCAAGTCAGGGTGAAGGGCGACGGCCTGTTGCATCATGCTTTTGCCAAGTGCTGGAGTGCGTAAGACCAGAGAAAACATGCCGTTGCCGCGGGGGGGCACTGCTGCTGCCGTCGAGTCCAGAAAATCCAGCGTGATTGCACCGGGAATTCCGAGGTTATCATACGGTCTGGGAAGCGTAGTATTGATCGGCACCCCTGGTGCTGCTCCCGTAGGTCCAACAACAGGTCCGACCAGGCTGATGATCTCNNGGATCGGGTGTGCCGGGATCTGAGTACAACGGCTGCTGAAATGCCCCAATCGAAGCCCCCGCCTTGGTCAATTGCTGGCTGATAAGATTCGGGTAGCTGTAAATTTGTCCCGACTGAAAAAGTCCGCCCGACTGATAGCCGGCGGTAATACTGTTGCCGATAGCCACATATTTTGTGACCTTGACATTTCCCAACCCTGTGCCGGCGTCAAACGGTGTGCTGTCCTTGCATCCGCCCAGCAGCAGGATAAGGATCAAGAAGGCCCCAACGGAGGCCATGATACGATGCGATGTCATGCTCTTGCTCCAGGGTGATGGTTAAAATTTATACGCGAGATCGAGTCCCACGAGGTTGACGTACGTGTGGTACGTTCCATCAAAGCCAAGATCGGTATTGATTGCCTGCCGCTCGTCGAATTTCAGGAACATATACGATGCATCGATACTGAATTGGTCGGTGAGGTTATACCCGAAACCGAACGTGATGCCGTTCCTGTTTGCGTCGGGAAGAATGGGATCGACATATTGCGAACTCACCGGAGTGTGGTCGTAATAATAACCGCCGCGGAGATGAAGATCGCCCATCGTATACTCTCCACCAATCCTCAACATATAGGTATCACTGTAGTTCTTGGGTTGTGAGGATTTGCTCCCGTCCGCATTGAAATCGAACTCCAGCTTGTCGTAGGATGACCAACCGATGAACTGGTAGTCCGCTTCGATTTCGAGATTCGCCAGTACTTTGTAGGCAACACCTGCGAATGCCGTTGCAGGGAGTGTGATGGAGGTTGAAACGCCGCCCTCTGGAAATTTGAGAACCGCGTAATTGGGAGTGAATGTCGCCGATCCGTTTGCATCAATTTTGGCTGAACTGCGATACGATGCTCCCACGGAAAGTTTAGGGGTGATTTTGTACTGTGCTCCAATATCCCATGCATAGCCATGGCCGGTCAGTTCGAGTGACACCCTGGGGTCGCTGCCGGTTCCCTGGACCGGTATTGCAACCGCGCGATCCACGGTAACTGATCCGGCGACGTAGCTAAACCCGGCCCCAACGGAAAGATTGTCCAGTATCTTGTAGGATACCGTCGGAGTGATGAAATACGTTTGAAGCTGAACNNTAGAAGAACTGTCCCGGAGCCTGGGTCCTGGCATTGGTGTTGTCCTGTACCGGGCCATAGAACGAGCTTGTGGGAAGGATAACCGTGGCCCCCGCATAAAGTGAGATGTTGTCCTGGAATGCCAGGCCAGCCGGATTGAAGTAAATCGCTGAGCCATCGGTAGCCCGAGCCGCAAAGGCATCGCCTTGTGCCATGGCACGGGCGCCGTGCTCGTTTAGTTGGAATCCCCCTGCTACCGCCCCTGCAACCATGAAGCCCAACATAGCGAACGACAAGGCAATTCGCCGAGCAAGATTCATAGAAGCTCCTTAGAAAGTATGAGTGAAACGGAAATTCTGGCTGTTGTGAGAATTTCGTTGAGGCAGCCAACTGTGGGCATCCGGCAACTGTCTGGCGGCAAATCGCCTGATCTGGACGCGGATCAATCTACAAAACGGAATTCAGAAAGTCACATGATCATGGAAATAAATCTTCATTTTTCCGGGGGCTGGCCCTGAGGGTCCGGAGTTGCTTCTTTTCTTCTGTTTTCGTAGAATCAAATCATGCTTGGGCACTACTCATATTATCGGTTTACCCGGTTTAGTCTTCCCCTCTCGCAACGGGGCGAGGAGCGTTCTGTCCAAATGTGAACCATCACACTTGAACGTGAACCCCGCCCGGAAGCCCTGGCGGGGTTTTTTGTTGATCACCCATAGGAGAATTTCCGATGATTATTGTCATGCGGGCTCACGCCTCGGAAGCCGATATCGACCATGTCGTCCGGCGTATCGAGGAACTTGAACTCACTCCCCATGTCGTCAGAGGGACCGAACGCACAGTCATCGGAGTCATCGGTGATGAACGCGTCGTCAATCGCGATCAGTTGGCTCTGCTTCCTCACGTTGAAGAAGTAATCCCGATACTCAAGCCGTATAAGCTGGCAAGCCGGGAGTTTAAGTCGGAGGACAGCGTTGTCATGGTCGCGGGCGTCCCGATCGGCGGCAGGGAAATTGTGGTGATGGCGGGTCCTTGCTCCGTTGAATCGGAACAGCAAATTCTCCGATCCGCCGAGGCGGTGAAGGCAGCCGGCGCGCGTTTGCTTCGTGGAGGAGCATACAAGCCGCGCACCAGCCCGTACGACTTCCAGGGGCACGGCAAGGAGTGCCTGCCGTTCGTTTTCGAGCTGGCCGGAAAGT
>PMNP01000360.1 GCA_003161755.1 Ignavibacteriota bacterium
ATACTCCGGCAATGGCAAAACCCATACCGAGGAATACCACGGCCCCCAGGACTCCCAGGAGGAGCATGAAAAACAGACTTCCAATGAAATGGAGATGGAGAAAAAACACCCCTACCCCCACCATCAATCCGATTTGGAGCATGAGCACCGCCACCCGCATAATCACCTGGGCGATAATAAACTCGCGGGGACGGACTGGCGTCACGGAAAGCCGACGGAGAATTCCACGCTTCTTCAGGGAAACAAATCCAAACGCCACGCCGAATATCCCCATCTGCATGATCGACATGGAAATCNNTCGATATACGTCAGATCCCTGCTTTTGACTGCCTGCGTTTGCACTACAGTCCTTCCATGGACCGCAATCCGCGAAAACGTCCGTTCATCAAGAGCGCGTTGGACAAGCAAAACACCGAGTTGCGCCTGTTGTCGACGCCCTTCGTTGATGTAGGCAATGATACTCTGCCCTTGGGCTGTATCCGTCTCTGCGCGATTGTTTTGAAATCCGGCCGGAACAACGAGCACCAGATCCCTTTCACCCTTTTCGAGTTCCACCAACTCGCTCTCTTTCGTCCCTTCGTTCAGCTTGAGTGCCGGGATCTTTTGCAGATCTTCCCCTAATTCCTTCCCCCCACCTCCCGACTCATCCACCACGCCAAGAGTGATGCTTCCCATCCCGTTGAAACGGACAAACGAAAAGAGAACGATCACAAACAAGGGCAGAAGGAATGACCAAATAATGGCTTCCCGTTGCCGGAAATACATTTTGAATGATGCCACGGTCAGCTTCCAGGTTCTCCGCATCAGTCCTCTCTCAATGAATGGCCGGTCATATTCAAGAACACGTCTTCCAGTGTGGCAAGCCGCTGCTCACGACGGGCCACTTTTCCACTCTTCAGGAGCTGGTCGATGAGCGACAAGGGAGCGTCAAGGGCGATTACTTTTCCTTCATCCATAATAGCCACCCTGTTACAAAGCTCCTCCGCCTCGTCCATATAGTGCGTCGTCAACACCATGGTTTTTCCCTCATCCCTCACCCGCTTGATGACGCCCCAGAGGTGGCGGCGCGCCTGCGGATCAAGACCGGTTGTCGGCTCGTCGAGAAAGAGCACCTCGGGTTCGCCCACCAGGGCGCACGCGATNNGCCGAACAGTTGGGTCAACCGTGCGTCCGTACATTTCGCCAAACAAGGATAGGAGCTCTGTCAGGGTGAGTTTGTCGAAGAACGAAGAGGATTGGAGTTGTACACCGATGATTTGTTTTACCTCTAGCTGCTGAGTCCGGACATCAAATCCGCCCACGCGGATTTCTCCTTCGTCAATCGGCCGCAACGTCTCAATCGTTTCGAGGGTTGTGGTTTTTCCTGCGCCATTAGGGCCGAGTATGCCGAAGATCTCCTGTCGTTGGACCGTGAAGCTCACTCCACGAACCGCAACCAGGTCGCCGTAGCGCTTCACAAGATTTCGCACTTCAAGAACCTGATCCACTATGCCTCGTTATGATAGCCTTTAATGGAAGTCTGTTGCTTTGAGTGAATCCACTCTTGTGATGGTCAACCTCTTTGTGACATATCCCATGGCGTGTTCGATACGGACTGACGTCGAGAGTGTATCGAAAACCATGACCACCTCCTGGCGTACGACCTGTCCTTTCGTAAGCATGAATCGCACAGGGACAACTATTGGAGTTGAGGGAAATGAATACCAGGTCAGCGTCTTGCTTCGATCACCTGTCTTGCTGCCCGAGATTGAACGTTGCGCGCTGAACTCCCAGGGCGACACAGCATCAAACGGCGTCTTACTGTCAAAACTCAAGGCCAACGAGTAAGGTCGGATTGGGGTGCGGATTGTCAACGTCCGCTCCACATACAGTGTGGAATCTCCCATGAACGCCGTTGAATCGTGCGATTCCACACTGCACCATGCATCAGGAAATAACGATAGATGAGAAAGAAGAAGTTCCGCCGGAGATCCCACCACGACCGAATCCTTGCCGTCATGCGAGATGATGGCTCCTTTCAGCGATTCGGAGGAAGTGATGATGATATTTCCCGACGAATTGGCTGGAGACCATGACTGGGTGACCGATATTTTCGGTTCCCACGAACTGTCATAGGGACGAACAAACGCAAGACCTGCGGCATACAAGACGATGATTCCGATTCCGCCGCCGATTGTCCAGCGTGGGACAGATTGAATCCTGAGCTTCCAGGAATCCCACCGCATGTTTCGATAATATGCGGCGCCGGCATAGGCAAAAGGAAGGGAGAGGACGGAAAACACCACGATGAGCACAGCGTCATAAGAAGCCCATTGGAAAATCCCGTGCAGTCCCATCGAGGTGATCATTCGCTGGATGAATCCCGGCGATTCACCGAAGACGAGGCTGACAGCAACCCAAAGTGAAAGGAGAAGAAGAACCAAACCCGTTAATGGACGCCGCACCCATATTGCCAACACAAACAACAGGAGGATTGCCGCCGGATAAACAGCCAACTCAAGATCGAACCATGCACAGAGAACCGACAGCGCCAAAGGCAGGGTTGCCGCCCGAAGATACAGAAATGCTGTTGATTGACTGATCTGCACCGTTTGAAGCCACCGCAGAGCCAAGAGCAATCCTGTAATACCAACGCATAGGCCAAATCCCACATACAGCGAGAAATGTGCCGCCCACGGATAGCGATAGCCATTCATCAGGCCTACGGCATCGGGCGACATCCAAAGCAATATATTTACGAAAACTGTGGCCGCAAGGATTTTTATCCCCGTGAGCCGTACGTCTTGCAATTGCAAAAGACGCTCACGGCGGTACAGGGAGACGAAAAGCCAGCAGGCGAGGAACACTGCAACAGCAATAAAGCCGCGGATCACCCCATGACTCACAAACAGCGGCACGTTACCCACTTGAAAGACCCAATATTTCTCCGTTCTTTTCGGAGGTTGGCCTGCATCAAATCGATTCACCAGTCCAATCGCCAGATCACCCGCGCGTTTCAGGCCCGACGAATCGAACAGTGAAAGTTTGTCAAGCGGAGTGTGGATGGGATAGGCGATCTCAGAGGTAAAATCGATGGCCGGGATGCCACGTTCTAAGAAGGAATCGTGATCTGAACCTGTCGCCCCGGCTCCTGAACTGTTAAGCGTGGCGAACTGTGAAGGGTATCGCAATCCTGTACCATGCTGCTCGTTGTAA
>PMNP01000003.1 GCA_003161755.1 Ignavibacteriota bacterium
CCACGCGCGGAGACGTGTTCATATATCAATGCTTTGACTTTTTCCGGGACGCCAAGAAGATCGAGCGCCGGATCTCGATACAAGTTCGCTGCGACTTTGTTGATGAATCCCAAGAGCTTGGCATCGCGGAATACATCACCTGGAACCTCAGGTCGATGTTCGATCAATGCCAATGTCTCATAGAAAGCCCGGAGCTTGTTGATGAAATCAGCACGAATCTTGAGGCTTTCCAACAAATACACGCTCTTTTCGACATCTGCCTGTAAGTCGGTGATGCCGTGGTCCGTGAAGATTGCCACAACCCGAGCACGTCGATCAAGAAGCTTCGGCAATTCTACGGTAATGTCATTGAGAGCTCCTTCAACGTCGTCTCCATCGTAGTCTTTCAGAGCTTCACCAAGATGGTGCGCAAGACCGATGTAGTCGACGACATATCCACATCTCTTTTGGCCCGACGTCCGATTTACTCGAGCGACAGCTTGCAGGAGATCATGTGCAACGATTTTCCGATAAAGATACATGACCTGCTCCACGGGAGCGTCGAAGCCAGTCAGGAGCATGTTGTTGACGATCAGTATAGAAAGCGGGTCGGTTTTCTCTGTTTTTTCGATAGCCAGTTTTCGCTTGAAGCGTGCGATTCGATCCTCTTGCTTTGCTTTGTCCGCCCATTCTTTCCAGGATTCCGGATCATTGTGATCACCTGAGAAGACGACAGCGATTTCAACGGCCCGGAGCTTCGGCAGCAACGGGCGAGAATGAATCAAGAACTGTACCTGAGCATCGAGTTTCAGGATTTCTTCTTCAGGCAGGGACAGTTTTTCGGGAGGGATCGCTTCCAATTCGGCAATGAGTTGGCCTTTGGCTCCCACGAGCTTTTCGTAGTAGGTAATCGCTGCCTGACGACTTGTCGCAACCACCTGTGCCTTGTATCCTTCGGGAAGGACAACGCCAACGTAGTGTCGCCAAATGTCGACCGATTTCTTCTCTATAAGTTGGGGGGCCTCGAGAACATCACTATCCGTTGCATACTTCGCCTTGATAATTGCCTTTTCCCGGGGAGAGTATTCACGGAACAAATCTTCAAATGCCTTGTCTAGGACCTTTGCTTGCGTAACCAGACCATCAGCGGTCCGACCTTCATAGAGAATTGGAACGGTTGCACCATCCAACTCTGATTCCTGTAGGATGTACTTATCGATGAACTCGCCAAAGATCTCCCGCGTCTGTTTCTTTTCCTTGCTCAGAATAGGAGTGCCAGTGAAACCAATGAACANNCGATGCAAGGTGTGGGTATGAGACCGGTGAGCCTCATCAACCAGGACGAGGATTTCCTCAGATTTATTGAGCTCGGGAAACTCCTCGAAGTGTATGTCTTCTTTCAGTGTGATCTCTTTTTCGACGATCTGTTGATCCTTGCCCGGCTTCTTTTCTTTGCGGACAATTGTCATCACAACTTCTTCACCGGAATCGCTTTTCGTTGTGTCCTGATATTTCTGCAGCATAGCGAACACGATATCCGGGGTCGACTCCTGCAAGATACGTTGAGTGCGGGCAGTTGGAGATTCTCTCAGCATCTTGTCGTTGTCATTCGGCCTCAGCGTTTCTCCACTGAGTTGAGCCGTCGCTCGTAGTTGACCTTCCAGATCTGTGCGGTCAGTAACAACGACGACTTTGAATCTATTCAGACGATGCATCATTCGCATCTTACGAACTAAGAACACCATGCTCAGACTTTTTCCAGAGCCTTGGGTGTGCCATACGATGCCACCCCGTTCATCACGCCCAGTCCCTTGTGCCAGAGTTTTGCCTTCCTCTAGGCGGGTGACTGCCTTGTGGATTGCTCGAAATTGCTGATATCGTGCGACAATCTTGCGTGTCTTTCCGTCTACTTGTTGGAAGACGGAGAAATTCCGGATAAGATCGAGAAGGTGCGCGGGGCGCAGCATGCCGGCAACGAGGACTTGCTGACTCTGAATTAATGGAGTATTCCGTAGAGACTGAGGTCGTTGACCAGGCGTGCGGAAAAAGAGGGGGACGCCAACCCGTTCAGCCTGCTCGGGAACGACTTCTGTCAATTCTTGAGCAGCCTCGGCCTGTTCTACACTTGGTGTGAGNNTGGGTGTGAGTATTCCAAGCTCTTCAGCCACGGTACTCATCGGCACCGGACTGGTGTCCATCCATTCAAGATATGCCTCTGGCGGCGCACCAATAGTTGAGGCCCGAGCCTCGAAGAAGTGGCTTGCGATAAGGATCTGGTTTGTATGGAAGAGTCGTTCGACACCTTCGTTTTCACTGTAGAGAGTCGGGAAAAGCTCTCTTCTTTGATTCGAATAACGAAGCAATTGATTGATGGCCTCATGCATCGAACCGCGAACACCCGGACTCTTGAACTCAGCGACAACCAGCGGAATCCCATTGACGAAAAGAACTGCATCCGGAATCACGTGTCCGTTTCCACTTGTCAATTCGACTTTGAACTGATTGATGACAAGCAAATTGTTGAGGTCGACGTTGGCTTGATCCCACTCGATGTACTTGACGGGTTGCGGCCGCCCTCCATCCCAGTCCGGCAATCCATCAACGACCGTGCCTTTGAGGAGAAGTTGTGTCGAGGATTGGTTTATCTCCATGAGGCGATGGCCGGCAGCTCGTTCCAAGTCCTGGATAGCTTTGGCAATGCGAGCCTCATCTAGCCATTGCTCGCCGTCGCGAAGATTCAAGCGGCGGAGCGCATCAACCAGCCGATCTCTGAGTATGACCTCACGAAAGTTCTGCCGTTCTGTCAATTCAGGTACGTCGATATCACCTTCAAGCCACTCCCAATCCATGAGCTTCAATTGCTCACAGAAGGGTTTTTCGACAAGGTCAGATTCCCATTGTATTTTCATGATATCGAGAGAGCGTTGTGTTAGGGCGAATTGAACTGGGTTCTGAAAATCCAAAACTATATGCACGGGAGAAGTGAATTAGAGCTTGGCCGCAATTGCCCGAAGCCAGCCTTCGACTTCATTGGCTGGGTCTCGTTGCCTTAGAAGTGCTGCAGTCATCTTTGGAAAAGCAAACTTTGCCAAGCGCTTCTTGGTATTGTTCGGATTCAATGGCGGGGTCAAAGCTGGTCCTACCAAATCAGGCACATTGCAATCATCTGTAACCGTTATTGTGACTCCAAGCCCACTTTGAATAGCATCAGGATGTAAGTAATTCTCAATTTCGCGCTTCTGAGTCAGTTGCCCCCAGGAGCCGTCTNNCACATCATTGTCATAGATGTGGCATTCGGGTCTACCGAGTCCGCTCAGATAGTGCTTGGACACCCAATGGGTGAGAGATCCGCCACCGAGCACCACAAACGCGACCCGAGGATCGTTGCCAAGATCGGGTAATGTCATATCAGCATCATGGAGTGCCTTGCTCAGACAACGCAAATCATCCACGTCGGTGGGACCTTCCACACAAATAAGCACCTTAACTCGATTATCTGGAATCACACCAAGCGTCTTAACCATTTCTTCCCACGTTGTCGTTTGTCCAGATTTGACCACAGGGTGACCTGAAGCGTCCCGGTCAATGAACCGGAATCCATCAAGCGGCAAGAAGTNNTATCTTCAAAAGACTCTAGAAGCAATTTTTGATTATTGGGGTGTTGTGAAGTTTCGGGTTCCTCGATTGCATAGATGATCCCTCCGAAATTACCGGTGGCTATTCGCCTTTCCGCTTCCGCACGAAAAAAGCCAACCAGGATCATTCTCCGCACACCGCTCCCCCGCTTGTTCACAGGGATTCCACCATCGCTATTTAGCGTCATTGAGAAGAGGCCGGCCCACTTTGGATCCGCTTTGAATTGAGGAGTTAGCTGGCTTGCAAGGTTCGAATCGATTTTCTCTATGACCTTGTGTGTTCGGTTTGCGAGATCTTCCGCACTCGTTCGAACCGCATTGGTTACATCGTCAAGTTTCTGCCGCACAGCAGGCTCTGCGAGAGCGGACTGAATTGCCAACTTCATTGGATCCTGGACCTCTGCATCGGAATCTTTGCTTGCCCTGTCGCTTTGGAAAAGCGCAAACAACGGAAGAAACTCCTTGAGTTTTTCCCAAATGGTCTTGGTATCCCCCTTAGTGACGTCAATTTCTCGTTCCACTAGTTGAAGATTCGCCGATGAAGCCCAAATTGCGGACCTCATTTCTGAGTTCACATTCAAATTGATTGTCGCTGAGCTAATTGAAAGGTCCTTTATTCGTTTGCCTAAGTCCCTTTGAGTGAGACCCAGCAAGTCATCGTATGACGTAGCTGAAGGATGGTGGGCACATATAAACACTTCTTCTTTGACTTTGCCAGCACCCGTTTTGTATTTCTTCTTGATTTTGAGGGTCTTTCGTTGGGTGAGGAGGTATTCTGCCGCCAATGAATATTGCACTGATGAATCAAGGACAATCTGCAGTGGAAGGTTTGAGAACTCGCAGGAAATCTCAATTACCGGATCCGGCGCTTTGATATGGCAATCGGCGGACTCTATCGCCACGAGCGAGTTGTTGAAGAAGATCTCGAGCGCCTCTAAGGCGGCTGACTTGCCAACGTCATTCTTGCCTATCAAGGTGGTGAGACTGCCGAAAGTCATCGTGGTTTCGTTGAGGTAGCATCGGAAGTTCTTGAGGGTTACGGAATCAAGTGTCATTGGATTTCCCTATGTTCTTTGATACACGTACGCGACCCGTCAACAGGTCAGTTGTAAGGCCGGATTTAAATTGCTGAAGCTTCGAAAGCTCTAGGCCCGAGGCGGTGGTTTCGTCATCATAAGAATCTAAAACATTGGCAATCAGGCGTTGTTCTTCGAGACGAGGAACAGGTAGCCAGAACATCTCCACATCCTTCAGGTTGAGTCCTGGTTGAGCAGACCCTTTGATGTACCGCCGCACTTGTCTTTGACCGAATTCTGACTGCAAGACGTGGAACGCGAACCGAGGCAAGACCTTCTCAAGATTGCAGGCTATTCGCGCAGTAGTCTGAGTGATATTGCTTTCCTCGATCCATTCCGGAACCTGTGCGACTGCACCAGTGGTCGCCCCCACGATACAGAGCAAAACATCACCGGCCTTCGTCAGCGACCTGCGATATGATTCGTGCCGCGAGGGTGCGACTTTGAAGAAATCATCTCGGCTTGCCCATCCGCTTATGTAATCTTTTCCCCTAATCAACAATATACCATTTGAGTCGAACTCGCCAGGTTGAACTATGCCGTATGTAATTCTCCGATCTGGCGGGACGACATCCTTCAACTGCAAAAACTGCCNNCCAAGCCGATGGAATTTGACCGATCGGTGAGTCTTGAAATAGATCGGGGCGAGAAATGCGGTCACGAGGCTCGCCGTTTTCGTCCAAGCCGCCGGTGAGGAGGTCGTGAAGTAGACCTGCACGCGTTTGCTTAAGCTTTGCGATGATCGCCTCGGTATTGGCAATTGCTTCGTCGATGGCATCGAGCACGAGGGCGATGCGATGCTGTTCGGCAATCGGTGGAATGTNNTCATACGCAGGCGTGTTGTGCCACTGGAATAGCGGGCTACTTTTTTCAGTTGGAGATCGAAATTCAATGCATGGACGACATAGGACGGATCAACCATTTCACGGTTAGGACGATAAATTGTGCAATCGACTGCAGTTACGCAACGGCCAAGGTCAATCGGCACGATGCAGCATCTTCCAGCAGGCTCCGCTAGTCTGCATATGAGAATATCGCCGGGCTCTACCCACTTGCAGTTAAGCTCAGTGAACGAATACTGACTGATGAATTTATGATACTCAGGTCGATCAACAAACCTGCCCTTTCCTATGTTACCAGTCTGAATCAGTCTGACACCCTCAGGAGCTAGNNCTGATTTCATTTTAAACATAGCCCAGTTTCTCTAGTTGCTGATTCAGACTGTTGGATATTCGTTCTCTCTTCATGACTACACTTGTTAAAGGTTCGTCGTACTTGTCCCACAATCCTTCAATAAATGACACAAGCTCTTGTCGTTTCTCAGTTATGGCACCGTCTAGGGCGCCATGTGCATCCTGAGCGAACAGCTCCAAAACAATTTGTTGTTTCCCTTTATCGCTTAGAGCTGAACATCGGCGCCTGAGTTCGTCGACGAATGCATTGCTTAAAGCCCGATATTTGGCACGAGCGAGAGCCAGGGCAGTCTTGATCTTCTCATAGGGTTCGAGTTCCGCGTCAATAGCAGCCAATTGCTGAAGCATGGGTTGAGCAAGAGCCTTCGCATCGATGGAAGCCTGGTTCTGTTCGCTGGTAGCGCGTCCCTTAGCTGCGGCCCTCTCGACGTTGGCAAGACGTTTCAGCAAGCTCTTGTTTTCGGTTTTCAGCTCGCGGATTTGGCGATCGAGATCTTTCGCGTAGTTCCATTTTTCCAGCTCTTCGTCTTCTACGTCATCTGGTGGATTACTCTTCTCAAACGCTTCCTTCTCTCCCTTGAGTCGGGCTATGTCTACTTTCGCTGTGGCGATCTGGTCCATGTAGTCAGACATCGTGCGGAGGACCAATTTGTGAGTAAACGGGTCAAGAACCGGTCCGGCAGCTTCGTCGTCTTCTATGGCATCTGCAATAGCATCGATCCAGCCGTCAATCACATCTGGGAACCCGTTTTCGACCAAGGTTTTGAAGTCGGGCAGTGTTTCTGTCCACCACGTTGCTATTACTCCCGACAACTTGAAATGATCAAGCGATCCCAACGGCTCGAGAGCAGCGACCAAGGTTTCAAGAAATTCCTTGCGGACAGTGATCAGATCACGTCGATTTGGAAGATTCGCCAAGTGCGTTGCATGGGCACCCCACCATGCTGTGAGCGCATCCCGCATTGCCTGAGAACGAGATTTCACGCCACCGTCGTTTTCTATAAAGGAGCGGATGATTGACTTATCAGTTATTGCGTCGGCGAAATCGTAATACTTCAAGTCATTGTGGCGTGGTTTGAATACACTGGTGGGATTAGACCCCAATGATTCGAAAAGCTGCTGCTGTGCATCGATTTCGGCTTTTGGCACACCGCCCAAGAGATGTGCACGGACGTCGTGCGGCTCGGGGGGAGGCGAGTTATCGACATATCGTCGGAAATTGAGATTGTAGTCATTTGCCTCGCTTTTAATCTCCTCCAGTGACACTCGCCGAGCATATCCAGGCACATCTTCAAAAAGTTCATACGTTGATGCAATTTTCTCGACGTGTCCAGGTCTGAGATAGTTCTGTGCCCGCCCGGCGTAGAACTCCGCAATAGCATTGATGAAGAGGATCTTCCCACGGCTTCTCTCTGGTTTGTTTGGATTGGGAGATTGTTTGGTGAGATTTGGCCGCATTACGAGAATGCAGGCCGGAATACCAGCACCATAGAAGAGATTCTGAGGCAAGCTAATGATGGCCTCGATCAGATCCTGATCGAGAAAGTTCTTTCGTATTTCCTTTTCCTTACCTCCGCGAAACAGAACGCCGTGCGGCATGACCGTGATGACCATGCCGTTCTGTTTGCAGACCGCAAGCATATGCTCCGCGAACATGAGATCACCCTTCTTGCCCGTCGTTGGGGCCCAACCCCAGGAGAAGCGTTCGGGGAATTCCATGTTATTGCGTGTGTAGTTTTGGCTGAAGGGGGGATTAGCGATGACACGATCGAATNNCGTTCTCCGGCTTCGCGATGCATTGGATGCAGAAGAGTGTCCGCGAGTTGGATGTCTGCACCCGGAACTCCATGCAGCAGCATGTTCAACTTACAAATAGACCATGCGGAAGGATCATTGACCTGCCCGCAAAGTCGCAGATTTGTCGTGTCGCCCCCTGACTGCTCAATGTACTCGCGGCTGATGATGAGCATGCCTCCAGATCCGCAAGTTGGGTCATAGACGCTGTGTCCGGGAAGCGGTTTGATGATCCTGACCATCATACGGATCACGTCGCGAGGCGTATAGAAATCGCCCCCCTTTTTTCCAGCTGACTCAGCGAACATGTTGATGAGGAATTCATAAGCTGACCCGAGCAAGTCGGAAAATTGGAAATCCTCGTTGCGAAGTCGGTAACGATTGAACAACCGGACAAGGTCCTTACAGGCGTCGTCAGAGACGACCCGTTTTCCACTCGTGACTTCCATGAAAAACACTTTGTCCAAAACATGTTGAAGCTCCTGATTATCCTCCCGCAGGCTGCTCATAGCTATGTCAATGTACTGACCATAGGGATTCGAGGCATCGCCAAGCTTTTCGGTGAGATATGACCAGCGGGCATTTTCGCGAACGAAGAACGAATCATAGAAATCGGCGTTTTCGCCATATCGCTTTTCCGCTTCTTGCTTAACCATGCCGCCCTCAATCTTGCGAGCGACAATTTTTTCTCGTTCTGCGTCAAAAACATCGGAACAGCGCTTCAGGAAAAGAAGTCCGAAGATGTAGTCTTTGTATGTTGCCGCGTCAAGGCCTTCCTGCCGGAGGCGATCAGCTGCAGCGTAAAGGTGACGTTCGAGTTTAGCTAGGGAAAGTCGGGGCATAGTACGTATTGAGAAAGTTTGTGTTCGTTCAGGCTACTTTGAGAGCAGAGGCGCGTGGCTGATTGGTTTTGTCGGTTGCCATATCTGATTCAGGCGAGCGAAAAGCAACACCCTCATTCGCTGTAACAATGGTCAATACTTCTCTTCGCCAAGTCGATGACGTATAGTTGAATCTCTTCTGTTGGGTTTTCATCGATTTCAATGACTGCTCGGTTTCTCGATGGATCGCCGATCCAAGATTTCGCAAGTCGATAGGGTTCAGGCACGTCAATCGGGTAGGCGAATCTAAGAATCCCACTCCGTCTATCGAATCCGAAAATGAACTTGCCGGCGCCCCGGCGGATGACTTTCGTTGTGTAGGCTCCAAAATAGGTCTGATCACTGTGGCCCTGGAAATACATGTCGCTGTAATTCTTAGAGCGTGCATATTCGGTGGTCTCTTGGACAATGCGATTGAGAAAAACCCTCTGTGCCTCGCTTGGTCGAACCGCCTCAATTGGGATCTCGTCTTTTTCGATCATCTGTCTATGTCAGTTTCGTGATCTCAACTTGAAGAGTTATAACGGCATCTTCCAATAGTTGAGGAAAAGACGTTGAATGGGTGCGAGTCTNNTTGGCGATTAAGGCGTGCTCGATAACATCGAGTTCCTGGTCGGACAATCCTTTTTGTCCAAACCATACGATGTGAGTTGAGCCAGCTTTTCGAACTGAGCGTTTGATTGGGGTGGTGTACTTACCTGCGTACTTGCCGTCAAGCGTTTTTACAACCTCATCCGGATCCCAGATGGTGGCCCACAGAGCAACGAATTCATCCAGGAATTCCTCTTTGAGTCGAGCCCGAAGGCTTGCGGTCTTTTGAGTTTGGGACTGTCCGATATACACGACTTTTCGGGAATCAGCTCCGACCTGAATCCAAGCATACCAGCCCGGGATATCAGCTACAGATTTCACCAGCTGAAGGTACAAGGCTTTGAATCCCAGAAAAGATGGATGGCCTTTGTGTGGGATTTCCGGATGCTGACGGATGTATTCGAAAAGCTGAGAGAATGAAATTGCGCCAGATTCCATCAGTAGCAGCCTTCGTTGGCTTTTTTTATTGGTTTGGAGCGTTGAACTATTGCATTGGCAAGGACGGGTGAATCACTTACCGTGAATTGATACTGAGTTGACTCACGGGCTCTGCGAGCTGGTTGTTCCTGGTTGGGCCATCAGACTTCTAAGAAGTTGTCTGCGAAGGCCCTCAAGTTCTTTAACGACCGATTCACCGNNAGTTTCTTATCTGGGAACGCTTCGTCAACACGCTTGTCGAATGTTTCGAGCCCTGTTCTGGCAACTCCCTCCACCCTTTCAGTGAGAATCTGGATAAGATCGCTAATTGTCAAATACGAAGAGAGCGATGCATGTGTGTCCAACTGGAGCCGGTCGTTGTATTTGTTCCGTTGCGTTGTAACAAATTCGGAAAACGTAAAACACTTCTCGACCCCACCCAAGTTCGCCGATTTAACTTTTCCCAGTACATCCAGGAGCTCGAGCGGGTGGTTCTCGGAAGCTGATTCAGCAAGCGATATGATAACGAAGTTTCTCAGTAGATTCTCAATTTCTAAAGCCAGGCCGTATGCCATCTTGTTCAAGGCTGAAGACGGAGGAATAAGCTCATCCGGATTTCGATAGATCGGAGCCCCAGGGAAGAACTCGGCCGCATTCTTCCTGAGCGTTACCTCGTGAGCCCAGCTCCTTATCTCTATCACTTCTTTTTTGGCCACTTGTGCTCTATTTATGAGCCCTGAAAGGAAAATTGGCTCCAGGTCGGGGTTGTCTGCTTCCCATTCCAGGATCTGACCTTTCATCAGTCTCACGACGAGGTTTTTCTGGCTCGCACTAAGCTGGTTGAGGGAGAATCTGAGATCTTCAAGAAACGTTTGTTCAGAGCTGAGGATCTTGACAGAATCCATCACCCCATCGCAAGAACTCAAAGATGGTGCCTTATCCATTATTGCTGAGGCAAGGCCAAAGCATCCTTTCGAAATCTCATGGAGATATTCCACAACCAAATCGTCACTGTAAAAACCATCTTTCTCCTGAATCATCTCTTTGAGCTCAACCAAAGAAAGGGGACCAAGATACCAGTACTCATCAAATGGAAACGATCCGATGTTTAGCTCGCAAAGCTGTCGGATGCTCGAGTATTTCCAATTCCCCACAACCACTGAATGGAACGAGGCAGCATGATAATGTGACTTCGTCTTCTCCCTCATGTTGCGAAGCTGCGCTATCAATTGGTATTGATCCTGCTCAAGCAACTGATGCAGTCCATCTACAAGCAAGATGGTTGTTAACTCGCTCGTGCCCTCTGCACCGTTTGCGATGTGAAACAGGACGTCCCCAAAATCCATACCCGGAAGCATCTGAGAAACNNGCTTCCATTTTGATGACAACATGCTTAGCTTTTTCCTGTAATTGCTTCCCGACTTGGGACAGAAGCCAGCTTTTGCCAGCCATTGAAGGTCCGCTAATACCCACATTCGATGCAGGCGGATTCTCTTCGATTGTTTTGACAAGTCGCCTCAGTGACTCTCTCGGTGATATGATGAGCATGGGCACTTCCTATTTAGTCGGACTGGGAATACACTGGATTACATGCTCAAGCGCGTCCCTATCGATACGTTCAAATCCTTTCAATATTTTAATGTAGTATGGGTGCGCAAATCGAAACTCGGAAGTTCGTGGGACCTCCTTGATAACGCCTGTTATCAGAAGCAGTTCTAACTGGAGCGAAACCTCGCTATTTTCAACTTTGAGGTCGTCACGTCCGAACAGGGCGAAATATTCATTGAGTTTATTTAGGACAAACTCGGTATCGAACCGTTCCTTTGCTTCCATTGCCGCTATGATGATAATTGCCTTCTGCAGCTCCGACAAGTTCAAATCGATTGTCTCTTGAACATATTTTAGGAATGCCATTTCCCCATTGAACACGCGTTCGACATCAGCCTTGTAAATCCTCCGTTCAAACGGAGAGATTCTCTCATCGATTGATTGAATGAGGCATTGACAGAACTTTTGGAGAAAGGCCGGATGACCAGAAGAATAGTTTTCGATCAAAGCCGCCACTTCCCGATCATACTCCAAACCCAATATATTGTGCAATCCTTCATCCACGAGTTCCCGCGGTGATTCCAATTCCATGAGTTGTTTGTTGGAATCGTCGACGAAGTTTTGCCATGGATTGTGTAGCTCTTCGTACATTCCTTTGCCGTGGATCTCAAGGTACATTTCTTTGAAACCCGCAAAGACGAATCTCCAACGATGATTAGTTTTGTTAGACATGTCGCGGAATATTTCAATGATTTGATGGCGGCCAACCAATTTTTCCCGAATGATCAGTTCATCCACTTCATCAAGAAATATCGCAACGTTTGTATCGGGGCTATTGTTGTACATTTTTTGAATTTGCAGGGCAAAATCATCGAGGGTCTTTATTTCGCTGACACCTTGGGTCTCCGGATCAAGAGCGAGTTGAAGGTCCTGCACAATTCCCCTGGCAATAGCGAGCGTTTCGCTGAACCCTTGAAATGATTGATAGGCAGTCACGTATCCCTTTTGCTCCAACTGTTTCTTTACCTCAGATAGGAGTGATGATTTGCCAATTCTCCTTCCTCCATAGATCGCATAATCCCGCGGGACGGTGGTCATCTCCTTGATAATATCCTGGCGCCCAACAAATATTGCATTGTCACTCGAAACCGATCCCTGAGTTTTGAATGGTTGAATGACTGAGATTTTCTTATTCAGCGTTATCAGCGCNNAAATGTGCTGAACAGAATCCTCTTCAATGCCATCTCATCGAGGATGGGGAGCGTTTTTGTCAGGCTGTAGGTGTTTATCCTGTCGAATTGCTCTCGGTCTCCCAGCAACACAATTATTGTAAACGAGTTGTTTTGGTATCCTTTCTGCAGAATGTAGTCTTTCACGCTATTCAAGTATTTCTTCGAGCCAATATGTGCGTCAGTAAAAAAGTACATTCTGATCGGCTGATTTAATGCTTCACACCTTGGATTCTGGATCTTTGTGCAGAATACAAATGGGATATCGGCTCTCGTCCATTCTTGGAACGGTTCCTGTCCGATCTTCCTGTTATCATTCGTCCGATAAAGAGCACAGATTTGAGCCAGTCGGGAACACAGACCAGTGAGGTGATCCTTAACTTCATTGCGCGTGGCTCTGTTCTTGTTTACTTCCTCGTAGACAATTGGCTTGTCCTTGAGATAGGTCCAGGATTGCAGGAGTTCCACAATATCCATTCGCCGATCCTGCGTGATTCGCTCCCATTGTGATCGTGTAAACCCCAAAGCGCCAAAATCATCCCCCTGAACTCGTTCAACCAATTCAGGTAGATTCAGCTCTGCGAATTTCGCTGCGCTTGGCGCGCTATCAGATGTCAAGTCGATCTCATCGATGAGTGACAACAAATGATCCGGCGATTCTTCTCTAAATTGACAAAGATGGTTGATCTCGTCAAGCAGCTTCAGGCCCAAATCGAGTTTACGTTCCATTTTCTTCCTGAAGATCTTTTCAATCGTATCCAATGCGCCATGCACCGCTTGCATCGTCGTTTGCGGAAATTCGATTTCGTCAGTGATAAGCCGAAGTTTGAGCTTGGCGGCATCTTTGCCCAAATTCTGAAGTCTTTGGAATATCTGCTCTGAATCGCTTTTGCGTTTCTCCTCGTTGCTGGCTTTTGTTTCGTCTAGGAGTTGGAGCAGCGCTCCCCATCGTTCGGCCTTTTCCAAATCGTCATAAATGTTGAGCCATTCAATCTCATTCGCCCCGAAATAGAGTCGATGGGCGTTGACGTGCTTAAGGCAAGATTCCGCAGTCAGTTGGCACTTCTCGATTGCCTTAGCATCACCGTCGGCAAGGATGCGAGCCGCAGCAGTTGATTCGTGATCCAGAAGATACTCGATTGACTCTTCCTTTTTTCTATTTTCATCAAGGTTTTCAAAAAGGAGTTGCAGCAGTTCGCTTCTCTTTGGAAACCCATTGCTGATTGCTGATGCTAGTTGAGGTGCAAATTGATTAAAGAACGAGGACTGTACTATTTCTTCAGTCAGATAGTCATCGGGCGTACGCTTGTTTGGTTGACCCTGGATAGGCCCTTCGAATACGGATAATGCGAATGCTTCGATATCTTTGAGTCCAGGATATTCGGCACACATGGATATAGCATCAGAAGACAGCTTCTCCAGCGCTATAGCCTCGTTGTCTTCTACATCCAAATTGGAGAGCTTCCATCTCGCAAATTCGATCAGCTTGTCAATGATGTCTTGGAGCGATCTAACCCCCTTTTTCTCGGTAGCATAGTTTGGAGGAATACTTGTGCCGGAACGTCTCTCACGATCAATAGNNTTTCCGTCTGATCCAACATGAAAAGCATTCATGAGGAGGGGGTATACATGTTTCGCAATCGCATTGCGGTACATAACCTCAAGCCCGTGCAGGGTCTGTTCCAAATTCACATATCGCCCCCCTTGTTGACGGAAGATCTCTTTCAGCTCAGCTTCATAGCCAGGATCTTCGGTGCTCGCCGTGTGTCCGAATCTGAGCATCTTCCCGTCAGCAATCTGACTCACCATCTTCTTGAATTCAGGAAAGTCCGACAGCAACTCAAATGCATTGTTGTTGAAGAGTAATGCATTTCCACTATCCTTATCGCCGAGCACAAACAGAACAATTCCAATCAGTGCGAACATGGTTCTTGTGAGAGGTGACTCTCCACAACGAACTTGGAGGGAGCTGTCTGAGGCTACCACATTGAACACAGTAACACCATGGAGTCTTAATAGCGACGTTACTGCTTCGACTACCTTCGCATCATTCTTCAGCGTTGTTTCCATTCCCTCCGAATCTAGTAGCGCCAGAACCCAGAAGAAATCTGTTGCGTTCAACTTCGAATTCAATAAGTCAAGGAGCAATTCAAGATCTTCCTTTGATTTACCGTCTCGGTATTGACTGCAAAGAGTTTTAAGTGATTGCCTTTCGATTTCGCGCAGCACATGCGTTTCTATTTCAGCCAAGTCCTGTAGCAAATCTCTAGCAGCAGATGCCGTTGCGAGAGGTATCTTCTCGACAAGCTCATTTATCTTCGACGAATATGTGGCTTGTTGCGCTCCAGTTAGAGTCATGAGTCTCCGCAGGCCTGTCTCAGCCTGCTTTTTCGCCAATGCCCGCCAAAGATCAACGATTTGGTCTCTTAGACTCTTCGAGCTCGTGACAGTGGCGAACATAGTTCCAATCTGAGATCTTGCTTTCTCAAGCTTCCTCTCGACAGGGAGTTGTAGGGCTTTGCACGATTTGAGATCCACTTCAATTGAACGCAAATCAATACCTAAGTCATCTGATTCGATTTGTCCGGCAACCTTCCTTAACCCATCAATCAACAGCAAGTTATTTTGCCTCACCGATGCAACTTCTTCATCGAGATCTTGCACCAGAGTCTTCAACTCATCCATCGATGCGGATATCAAAGGTTGCTCGTCAACAAGACGTATGTTGCTTTCAAGGGGAAGGGCTGGATTTTCATTGTCCATTGGGTACCAGCCTAACAAAGCCGCCATCAGTGTTAAATCAAGTTTGTTAAAGGAATCGACTTGGGTGGGTGGAAGGAAATAATTCATGGCTTCGCTTGAATCGATATGTCTGTGAGACAACCTATTGCGCATGAACTTGTTACTTTCGAAATCAGGTTCATGAATCTCATATCCACAGTTTTTCAACATGTCGGTCACAGCAACTCGCAGTTCGCGGCGCCTATCACACCACTTAGAGAGCACTAAACAGGCCAAGGTCTCGTCTGTTTCGCAGTCTTTTACAATTGCTTGCTTCAAGAAAGACGGGAGTACTTGATCAATCCGGCGGTAACTTCCGGTGAACCTTCCAAGTTTGTTCTTGTAGAGTCGCCTGAAATCGGAAATATCCGATTCAAGATCCGCCTTTACCACAATGTCCAAATTCTTCTCAAGAAGTTGGCACACGACAGTCGCCGAAAGGGTTTCGGGGGCCAACACCTGCTCGTNNGTCTGGCCTTTATTCCGTTGCTGATTTCTAGTAATGCAATCGCCGATAGCGACATTGTTAGGTTGACACCAAAACACTATCGACGAAATCTGATTCCCTTCAAGTAGAATAGTTGTTTCAAGAAACGGGCGATCGGGGTTGCGGCCAATATAATCTTGTCCGATCCATTGGTCGGGGTGTGATTTGAATCATAGGCCACACGTGAAAAAGGGCAAAATCCAGTGGCACGGGCATACAAGAGGATTCAGATGCGCGAACTGGAAGTGGCACAATCAGTTTGACAAATCTCAATGATTACAAGTCGGTATAGTCAGACCGTCGGGGAGATAGTGGTACGTGAAATCACCGATCCC
>PMNP01000409.1:0-2704 GCA_003161755.1 Ignavibacteriota bacterium
GCCCTCAGCCCGTTCAACGCGTTTCTTTTCCTGCAGGGTCTTGAGACCTTGTCGCTCCGCGTTGAACGGCATTGCCAGAATGCGCTGGCGCTTGCCCGCTGGCTGAAGAACCATCCATCCGTCAGCTGGGTATCGTATCCCGGGTTGCCGGACCATCCCTATCATGCGAGCGCCAAGAAGTATTTGCGCACGGGGCTCTTTGGCGGGATCCTGGTGTTTGGCGTCAAGGGAGGACTTGAGGCAGGCAAGAAGCTGATCGACAATCTCAAGCTCTCGAGCCTCCTGGCAAATGTCGGTGATGCAAAGACTCTCGTGATCCATCCCGCTTCGACGACGCATCAGCAGTTGAACGAAAAAGAACAGAGAGAGTCTGGAGTCACACCGGAGCTTGTCCGCGTGTCCGTTGGACTCGAACACATTGACGACATCATAGAGGATTTCGACATCGCCCTGAAGGCGATAGGCGAAAAAGTGCCGGCGTAGATCGACAACGTTCATGATGATGGAATTGCACAAACGCCTCTCCAAAAGAGAGGCGTTTGTGTGAGATGGGGGGAAGTCCCGAGGTGGCCGTGCTTGAGACGTCAGCGCACTCGCGTTCTTCAAATTAAATCTGCTATTTTCCTTACCTGATTCCATTTCTTTGGAGCAAAGGCACTCCTGCGGGAATGGGTGTTCTCACCTATTTTAATTCTCAATCCTGTTGTCGATCCTTCTGTGCCTCTTCCATACATCATCAACTGCTCCGGGCAAGACCTATGAGACACTTCGGCATTATTCTGCTCATCGTCGTATTCACGACTATATCTCCTGCCCAATGGACACATTCGGGTCCCTACGGTAGGCGGGGAGAAGCAATCCTATGCATGGACAGCNNAACAATGGGCTGTATCGATCGACCGATCACGGAGGGCATTGGGCTAAGCCTGGGTTTAATCTCTTGGCGTTTGACGACATTAAAGCCCTTTCGTCTGAAGACTCGACTGTGGTTGCAGCAGGGTTCTACCGAATTTACGCCTCCACTGACAAAGGGGTAACGTGGAACGACATCTCCGGAAATATCGGGAGCTTTCTTGCCGGGTCATCGCCGCACGGTGGGGCCATCTTCATTCAAAACGGAATACTCTACGCCGGGGGATTTAACGGCCGCCTCCTGCGTTCGACGAACTTTGGAACCACGTGGACGGCGATCGATTCGCTGTTGCCAAGGACTGGAGTGAATGGAATTTGCAAGTCAGGGAATATTCTGCTGGNNTGGTGGAAATGGTATTTACCGATCGTTTAATGAAGGAGTAACGTGGAGTCGTGCAGATTCAGTGCACGTACCTTTGTCCGCTGGAGCGCTGAAACATTTTACGGTGTCCGGCGCCACCGGGGGTATTATTGCGGCAACCAGTGAGGGGCCGTATTATTCAACTGATGATGGCGTGAGCTGGTCTCCCTTGGGAACGGGGGCGTCCGGACTTGGCACGGTCTGTCTCAAGGAACAGCCGTATGCGTATCCGCCGTACTATTACTATGNNATCCGCTCGGCGTCTTACGCTCAACAGATGCTGGAGCTACCTTTGACATCTGCAATACAGGAATAGAAGGCGCGTTTGTTCAAAAGGTGGGGATTCTGGATTCCACTCTTTTTGCCGCGAGTTATTTGGACCGGATCTACACTTCCACCGATTGGGGAACAACCTGGGCGCCAACAACGCTCATCAGCGGGTTGAGTTCCTCCCCCAACTATGGACAGTTTCTCGGGGTGAACTACCAGGTGAGCACACCGATACCGAAGTCGGCGAAATACATGCTCCAGGCTCCGTGGGACAAGGGATTGTGGAAGAGTACCGATTTCGGTTTGTCCTGGATTGAAGCCGACGCGGGNNGCCGTCGGGGGTTTGCCTGGTCGCCTGTACATACAGCGGTGTGGCAATTTCAACCAATGACGGCACGTCATGGACTGCAGTGAAGCCCGATCCAGTCGACTCGATCATCACTTCCGTCATTGCCGCAAATGATGCGTTGCTGGCGGGGTCGAGCAATGGAACTGTCTATCGTTCTGTCAACAACGGGGCAACTTGGCGATCCATGTCTTCGGGACGAACCGCTTCGACGATTCAGGATATGGCGCGTGTGGACTCCACGATATTTCTGAGCGATTACAATGGAGTGTTTCGAACGACCCTGCACGACACCATCTGGGCCCAGCTGTCTTCCGCCCCGACATGGTATGAGTGTCTCTCGCTTGCTGCCGCCTCCGGTGGTGTCCTTGCCATGGGCGATTACGGGGCTTGGTATCTCCCGACGGGGAGTACGACCTGGACACAGTTATTTGCAGACGGGTCGTTTGTAGCAGAGTGTGGTGCCGTAAAGGACGACTTTGTCATGATCGGGACGTACAACAATTCTGTACTAACGGCACGTTATAGTGGTCTCGTGACTGACGTCCGCCAGTCGTTACGTGCAGGTGTCGCGGTGGAGTATGCGCTCCATCAGAACTATCCGAACCCGTTTNNTACTTTTATCGTCTGACCGCGGGCGGTGCTGTGCAGACGAGGAAGATGATCTTGTTGCGTTGAACGCGTGTTTTCAGCATTTCTTAGCCAATCACTACACCGGCATTGCTGCACAGGCTGCGTCCTGGCGGTGATGCCGGTGTAGTTTTTTGATGCAATCCCGTAGCAACCAGTGTTTGCGACAGTCGCACGACTGTCGC
>PMNP01000409.1:2769-3019 GCA_003161755.1 Ignavibacteriota bacterium
CTTCTTTGTATGTTTCTCTCATGCGTGCCTCTCCCACATCCCCGCGTATAGCAATCGTCCATGAGTGGTTTACCGGAATGCGCGGTGGAGAGAAATGTGTCGAAGCACTCTGCGAAGTCTTCCCCGAGGCAACACTGTTTGCCTTGCTGCGTGTCCCCGGCAGCGTTTCTCCGATCATCGAACGCATGCCGCTCCGGACTTCGTTCATCCAACATCTTCCCTTTGCTGCTACACAGTACCGGCGATACCA
>PMNP01000409.1:3046-3513 GCA_003161755.1 Ignavibacteriota bacterium
CGCATGGGACGTTCGTACTGCGGCAAATCCGGATTTCTTCGTTGCGAACTCCGAAAACGTGCGCAACCGCATCCGCGAAATCTATCACCGCGACGCCGAAGTGATCTACCCTCCCGTCGATACAGAATCACTCACATTGTCCACGACCGATGATGGCTTCTTTCTTATCGTCACGGCGATGGTACCGTACAAACGGGTCGACCTTGCAATACGTGCGTTTACACACATGAATGAGAAACTCGTCATCGTGGGAAATGGTCCCGACATGAGCCGACTCCGCGCACTGGCGGGCCCGTCGATCGATTTCAAAGGGTGGCAATCCGATCAGGAAGTGCGCGATCTGTATGCGCGGTGCTCTGCCGTGGTGTTCCCTGGCGAGGAGGACTTCGGCCTCGTTCCGCTGGAGGCTCAGGCGTGCGGCACACCGGTGGTGGCTTATGCGCGCGGCGGCGCGCTGGAGACCGTTC
>PMNP01000408.1 GCA_003161755.1 Ignavibacteriota bacterium
ATTCATTTTTCCCATTGCCCGCGCTGGAGTTGCCGTGGGTGTGGACGCATTATTTCTTGAAGTACATCCCGATCCGCCTCATGCCCTGAGTGATGCCGCGAGCCAACTCCGCCTTGATCTCCTGGAGAGTCTGCTCAACCAGGTCCTGGCGATTGACGGAGTTCTTCGCCGTGCCAGTGTGCCCAGTTGATCCCAACGGAATCCAGCATGCCCAAGAGAAGTGTTGCCGCCCGCAATGCCCGCAAGATAAAATATCTCATTCTTGACGTCGATGGCGTGATGACNNTGGCCACGAGTTGAAACGGTTTCACGCGCACGACGGATACGGGATAGTGCGTATTCTCGCTGCAGGCATAGGCGTTGGCATCATCAGCGGTCGGCAAACACCTATTGTCGATGCACGGGCCAAAGCCCTTGGCATTGTCGATGTCTACCAAGGCGCCGATGACAAAGTATCAGCCATGCGTTGCATTCAGAAAAAGTACGGCTATGCCGACGATGAATTCGCATTCATTGCCGATGATCTTTTCGACCTCCCTTTATTAAACCTCGTTGGACTCTCCGTGGCTCCGCGAAACGCGCTTCCGGAAGTCCGTCGTGCCGTGCACCTGGTTACCAAGGCTTCGGGCGGCGATGGAGCGGTGCGGGAACTCGTGGATTTTCTTCTCACGCAGCGCAATGGCGTCAAACGAAATGTTCGTCCTTCAAACGTNNTGGTCGGCCGCAGGACAGTGCGCATTGAGGCTGATGCGGTTGCCGCACTTGAACAGCGTGTCGGTCTGGAATTTGCCTCTGCCGTTGAACTCCTGGCCCGTTGCACTGGACGTGTCATCGTCACGGGTGCGGGGAAATCCGGCATCATCGCCCGCAAAATCGTCGCGACGATGAATTCCACCGGCACTCCCGCGATCTTCCTCCACTCGGCAGATGCAGTTCACGGCGATTTGGGAATTGTGCGGGATGACGATGTGGTCATATGCATTTCGAAAAGTGGATCAACGGGAGAAATCAGCACTCTTGTCCGNNTAAGAGGATGGGAATTCCCATCATTGCCCTCGTGGGGGCGCCAGGCTCACCCCTTGCCCGGGAAGCCACTGTTGTTCTCGACGCTTCCGTCCCGGAAGAAGCCTGCCCGCATGACCTTGCTCCGACTGCCTCGACAACTGCTGCGCTCGTTGTGGGCGACGCTCTTGCCGTTGCGCTTCTCGAACGACGGCGGTTTACCGAGGAAGAGTTCGCTCAATACCATCCCGGCGGGACCCTGGGCAAACGCCTCCTCCTGAAAATCGATGAACTCATGGCAACCGGTGAGGCAATTCCAAGAGTAAACGGTGGTGCCACGCTCGCCGAAACCATCATGGTGATGACGTCCAAACGGCTGGGATGTGCATGCGTAGTCGCCAACGATGGGACACTCCAAGGAATCGTCACAGATGGTGATCTTCGAAGACTCCTTCAGAGAGTGAAGGATTTGGGGGGAATCGACGCTGCCTCGGTCATGACGCGGAAACCGAAAACCGTGAAAAAGGGGACGTTGGCGGTGCGCGTTCTCGAAGAAATGGAACACTTCAGCATCAGTCAGATGATCNNAGTTCCAGTGGGAGTCGTGCATTTGCATGATCTTGTCAAAGCGGGTTTAGGAGGAGACGAAGCACCATGAAATACCTGTGCATTATTGCGCTTGTCTTGCTGCTGGCATCCGGATGCGAGGACAAAATCCGGCCGTCCATGGTTCCGGTGCGGAACGAGATCCCTTCACAGGAAAGCTGGCGAAGTCGGGTGGTCTTCACGGACTCTGCCCGGGTCAACGCAATCCTCTGGGCGGGACATATTTCCGTTTTCCAGACAGGCCGGTACACCCTCCTCGACGACAGTGTTCATGTGGATTTTTTCAACGAGCGGGGGGAGCACAGCTCGATTCTCACCGCCCGACGTGGTAAGGTCAATGATCAAACCCGGGACTTCGAGGCGTATGACAGCGTTGTCGTGGTGTCCGACAGCGGCACGACGCTAAAGACGGACCGTCTATTCTGGAACAATTCCGACAAGACCGTCCATACCGACGCCTTCGTTGATATCCTCTCGCCGACTGAGCATATCATGGGCCAGGGAATGGTGAGCGATCAGGGTCTGAAAAACTACAAGATCTTCAAAGTTACCGGCCGCGCAGCTCTCAAGGAGTAGTACGAACGATGTGGAACTGGTACTGATGAACTGGCGGAAGTGCTTACAGGACTCTCCCAACGTCCCACGATCCGGCCTGTGGTTGCTCATTCTTGCGAGCCTCGTGCTTTGCCATACCACCCTGGTCGCGCAGGAATCCGCCGTGTACTTCCTCAATCACGCCGATACTCTGCTTGGGAAGACCATCGAGGGAGAAGATGCGAGAGAATTGATCGGCCATGTGGATATCACTCAGGGAAACGTCCGCATGTTTTGCGATCGGGCGACCCAGTTTCTCCGGTCCGGGATCGTGAAGCTTGACGGAAATGTGGTGGTCAAGGAGGATTCAACGGTACTGCACGCTCCGCGAGGAGTGTATCACCGAGCAGGGCGGTGGGCTGAAGGTTTTGACGGAGTGCAACTGGACGATGGTAAGGTTCGGCTCACCTCCCGATACGGGAAGTANNTTTTTCACCGATAGCGTGAGGGTGGCCGACTCCGCTTCAATCGTCCTGTCCGATTCCCTGACATACTACCGGACGTCGAATCGCTCGCTGTCAACCGGTCACGTTCACGTGTTGAGCCCCGCAGATAACATGGAAATTACCGGCGGGCGCCTGGAACATGATCAGCGAACCCAGTTCAGCCGGATGACAGTGAATCCCGTACTGATCCAGATCGACACCAGTGGCGGAGCAATCCCCGACACCCTTGTCGTGAAAAGTCTGATTATGGAGGCCTATAGAGATTCATCAAAGAGAATGCTGGCTATCGACAGCGTGCATCTTGCGGGACGTGAAATCGCGGGCTTGTCGGGCTATGCGGAGTTTTTCTCGAGGGGAGACAGCATTATCTTGCGGCGCGCCCCCGTTGTCTGGTATCAGGATACCCAAGTGTCGGGGGATTCTCTCCATATATACCTCTTGCGCAGAAAGCTTCATCGCGTGAGTGTCAGTGGCAACGCCGTGGCCGTATCCCAAAGTGATTCGCTGCATCCAGGGAAGTATGACCAGATGATTGGTGAAACGATGCATATGGTGTTTGAAGAGCAAGCGCTCCGGAGCATCGTGGTGAACACTCAAGCCATAGGTCTCTATCATTTGTATGACGATACAACGGCAAATGGACTGAACAAGATCAGTGGAGACAAGATCGAGATGAAGTTTTCGGAAAAGAAGCTGAATTCCATCACGGTTGTTGGAGGAGTCGAAGGGCAATACTTTCCCGAGAACCTCGTGTTCGGCAAAGAGGAGGAATATGCAATCCCGGGGGCTCGTTGGAGAAGTGATCGGCCCCGGCAACTCCGCGATGCAAACGGCATATTGACGGTACAATAGTATTTACGACTACACGTCTTGGGAGTCTGCGGTATGATGCTTCGATCGGACGGTTTGGTTAAACGATATAAGAAGCGCACGGTAGTCAATGGCGTGAGTGTAGATGTTGCCCAAGGCGAGGTCGTGGGTCTCCTTGGACCCAACGGCGCCGGCAAGACAAC
>PMNP01000398.1 GCA_003161755.1 Ignavibacteriota bacterium
TGGATCTGCAGATCATCACGAAACTGTCGAAGCTGGCACGACCTCCTCAGACTCCCGGTTGCCACGAGCGCGCCGTAAGGCTGCTGTGCGAGGGTCCGCTGAGTGTTCTTCGGATGTGGTATGAACACATCGAGTGGATTCTCTCGCTCTGTCACCGCACCCAGCATCAACCCTTCAGGGAGCTGCGTTGGCAGATCCTTAAGACTGTGGACCGCAAGGTCAATCTTCCGTTCCAACAGGGCCGTTTCAAGCTCGCGGGTAAACAGCCCCTTGTCACCCATCCCCGAAAGGGGCACATCCAGAACCTTGTCTCCCTTGGTCTTGATAATCTCCATCACCACTCGTAATGCAGGGGAGTGTTGCTCAAGATCATGTTTGACTTTCCGCGCCTGCCAGAGGGNNACTGCCACGACTTCCTATGCGCAGGATTTCAGTCCCCATGCTGGTCTTTTCCATTATCCGAAAATCCAAACAAATCACGAAGAGCCTTGACGCGGGCCATGGTCTCTTCCTTCCCTTCCTCGGATTCCTGCTTCAGAACGGTCGCCGGGGTGTGGAGGACTTTATTCAGGATGCGCCGGGTTACCAGGTCCACGAGCTCACGATCTTCCGGTTTGAACCGATGGATGTTCTTCTCCACTTCCTGATGCCGGATCGATTCGAGCAAGTCATGGAACTGCTGGATCGCGGGACCCACCTCAAGACTTCCCACCCACCGGAGGAACTCCTGAAGTTCTTCCTGAACAATAGACTCGACTTTGGGTATTTCCGATTTCCGCTCCTCGACATTTCGATCAACGACGCCGCTCAACGAGTCGATATCATACAGGAACACGTTTTCNNTTCTCGATCTTTTTTGAAGCGGGATCCACATTCCGGGGAACCGCGATATCAATGATAAGCAGCGGGTTGTTCGACCGCTGTTTCATGACTTTATGCACATGCTCAGGGAGAACAACGTACGTCGGACTGTTCACCGATGCGATGACGATGTCAACGTTTCGAATTGCGTCGGCAACATTTTCAAAGTCGACCACTGTTCCGCCAAACTGCCGTGTGAGCGCTTCGGCTTTTTCCCTGGTCCGATTGGCAATGAACACCTGGCCGATCCCCTTCCCAAGGAGATGTTTCAGAGTCAATTCTCCGGTCTCCCCGGCGCCGATCAGCAGCGAGGATTTGCGGGACAAATCGGCGAAGATCTTGCCGGCAAGTTCCACTGCGGCATAACTGACCGACACTGCGCCTTCACNNACTCCGCGTGCGTTTTCCCACATGCAACGTGGTCTGCATCAGGCGGTTCATCACAGGACCGAGGGTGTGCGACTCCCTCGCGAGAGCAAAAGCCTCTTTTACCTGATTAAGAATCTGGATGTCGCCCACGACCTGGGATTCGATGCCTGAGACAACTCTGAACAGATGCTCCACCGCCTCATCGGACTTCCACTCCTGAAAATGGTCGGTGCGAACGGCGTCCCCTGCGTTCTTGAATTCAATGAGAAACTCCGTGACCTCCCGGGCATCAACGCCAACTTTCCCTTCAATCCCATAGAGTTCTGTCCTGTTGCAGGTGGACACCAGCATGCATTCCGGATAGAACTGCTCCTTGATCTTCGTTACTGCACGGCGCAGTTCCTCTTCGGATAGCCACATGCGCTCCCGGATCTCAACAGCCGCAGTCAGATGGCTAATACCCACCGAGACAAGATTCATGACGCCCGCACATTCCTCTTAATGGAAACTGTGGAATCTGCTTAAGTACAGGTTTATCACCGTCATCGAAAGAAATACGAAGCCAAATGCGATGAGCGTAAGGACCATCATCTTTCTGCCCTGCCAGCCGAACTTCCTCTTTGCGCTCAAGCCGATTGCGTACAGCACCCAGATCGCAAAGGTGCCCAGCAGCTTCGGATCGAAGTACGAAAAGTCTTTGAACACTCTTGGCAGCCAGATCAGACCAATAGTAATGGCAACCGTGAGACTGATAAAACCGAGCACTTCCGACTTGTGACTCATGATTTCGAGCATCTCAAGGTTCGGCAGCCGGTTGTAGATGAGCCCAAATCTGGTGGATTTTATTTCGTGGTACAGCATGAGGTAGAGAAACCCGTAGACAGCCGAGAGGGAAATAGCGGTATATCCCAGCAACGCAGCGGAGACATGAAACCCGAGGACCATGCTGTGAAGGTACTCAGGGATGGTCGTCATGTCATGGATGCCGACCGAAGAGACAACCTGGAAAGCGAAGGCAAGGGAGAGGATAAAAAATCCCGTGTTGCGCGAGGTGGTGCGCCATTCAATGTACAGGTATGCCGCCGCGATGGAAGCGGCAAGCAGCGTCATGATCTCGAAAACGCTGGTGATGGGAGGATGTTGAAATGCGATCGTTCGCGCACCGAGATAGATACCGTGAACGAGAAGGATCACAACAATCAGCGGTCGTTGCAGCCGGGACGCAAATTCCACATCTCTAAAAAAAACCAATCCATACGCCAATACCAACAACGCATAGAGAATCGGCATGGCGATTGACAGAACATCAATCAGCGGCTTCATTTCCATAGCGTGCTTTCGGCGAAGAACGGGATTACTTACGGGTAATATAGGGATTTCGAGGAAGGAATGAAAGAATGCAGTTGACCTCAACCGGCGCAATCCGTATTATTCCAGAGTAAAGCAGGGGGAGATCACACCATGGAAGACGAGGCCAGCTTTGTGTGCGCATATTGTCTGCAGATCAACACCATCGCGATAGACCCGACAGGGGGAAATCACCAGGAGTTCATTGAGGATTGCCAGGTATGCTGCCGGCCAAATCAGCTGCGGGTGGAGATACACGCGGATTCTGACGATATCGAGGTGGAAGCCGAGATTCCCTGATCGCATTTCTATGGAGAGGGTAAAACAGACCCAGGCAAGAACCTTAGGAGCGGCTTTCTCCTATATTGATTTTCTCAATATCTCCTGTCATGGCAATCATCAATTCCTGCAGGAAATGCTGATATTGAATGTCCGTCACCAGTCGATAGAACCGATTGACAATGCTGGGACGAATCTCATAGGTCGCTTTGAGGATTGTCTTCCACTCATCCGAGGTACCGCTCTGGAGGGTCACCATCGATCGCACTTCCGCACGATCGGAAAGCGGCTCAAGTTCGTGGTGGATGGTCTCGGCAAGACGGCGCTGCTTGGTGAGAATACGCTCGAGCGTCTTGAGATCCATTCTTCCCGTTGGTCCATTGGATGTATAACTGGTTCTATGACGATCCATGGCACGCCACTTTTCAGGTGTGTCGCTCTGTTGGAGCTCCATGAACCGGGCATCAAGCACTGACACAGTGACTGTCCACCACTTTGATGCCGCAACAAGTCTGACCGCTTCCGAAAT
>PMNP01000180.1:0-155 GCA_003161755.1 Ignavibacteriota bacterium
ACCAATGAGATTATCCGAAGGGCAAGGGACTAGATTGAAAGGCCGCGCCGGTGCGTAAACGCACCGTCTTTGCGAAGAAACCCCTCTCAAGAGGGGTGGAACCAGAGCAGCAGATTTTTGTCTGCTGTCATCGGTACACTGTCAACTGTACACCG
>PMNP01000180.1:204-12389 GCA_003161755.1 Ignavibacteriota bacterium
TCGGTCCGAGGAACTTACCGCAGTTGCTGTTGATCTGGCAAAGAAGGCGCGCGCGGAGTTTACCGAAAAGACTGTTCTGATAGCTGGATCGGTGGGTCCGCTCGAAGACTGCTATCGCCCAGACCTTGTGCCGACGGACCGTGAACTGGAAGAGGAACATCGTGAGCACTGTCAACGCCTCGCCAATGCAGGCGTCGACATGATCCTTTGCGAGACCNNGATCGGCACAGGCGTAAAGACGGTAATAAGTTTTCTTTGTCGCGAAGACGGGAACTTGTATAGTGGTGAGGCTCTCGATGACGCGGTTCGCAGGATTCTTCCTTTGGAACCATCTGCATTTTCCGTCAACTGTCTATCTGCGCGATTCATGGAAAAGGCCATTGCCCACCTCCTTTCGTCCACCGATCTTCCCTTCGCCGTGTATGCGAATGTTGGGATGGCAGGAGAGGAACTGTCCGACACATTTCACCAGGATGTCAGTCCGGAGGAATATGTTCAGCACGCCTTACGATGGCAGAAGCTTGGAGCCTGGATGATCGGCGGATGCTGCGGAACTACGCCGGAGTATATTCGCATGCTCAAAGAACGAATGCCGAAGTCGCCGGAGAGAGTCCACCCACTGCTATGACCCGTCATAAATTCACCAAAGAGCTCTTTACGCATCGCCCTGGAGGTTCGCCTCCGGCAATCGTGGCGGCGCAATCGGAAAACGCTCAATCCCGGTTCGTCGTCCAGAAGATTCTTGAACTCCGTGAACAGGGGGTGAGTCTTCGAGATATTGCCATCCTCTTCCGATCGGGCTATCTCTCGTTTGATTTGGAGTTGGAGCTTACCCGTGCCAACATTCCGTTTGTAAAGTACGGCGGCCTGAAACTGATGGAGACTGCGCACATTAAGGATCTTGTGTCATATCTGCGGGTCATTGAGAACCCGCGTGACGCCGTCGCATGGAACAGAATTCTGCTCCTGGTGGATGGCGTTGGTCCGAGAACGGCTGAGAAACTGCTTGAAGAAATCCTTGCCGGACAAATCGTTCCGGGCGCCAATGCTCCTTCATCAAATCTTCCCACGTTTTGGCATCGGTACCAAGCGTACCCCGAGAGCGTTTCGCCTCTTTTTGATGCGCTGAAGGAGGCGGCACAGACCCATCTCGCTCCGCCCGACAAAGTGCAGCGAATGTTGCAGTACTATGAACCCCTGTTCACAAGACGGTACGACGACTTCACCAAGAGGCGGAAAGACCTCGAGATGTTCCAGCAGGTTACCGAGCGCTACAGGTCGCTCACGACACTCCTCACCGATCTGGCACTGGAACCGACCACCGAAAGTGTGACCGACATTTCCGACCCCGGTTCCGATGAAGAGAAACTCGTCCTTTCGACAATCCACAGTGCGAAGGGACTTGAGTGGAACAGCGTCTTCGTCATCTATGCTTTGGATGGCCGGTTCCCAGCCACGCGTGCCGCAATGAGCGACGATGCCATGGAAGAAGAACGCCGCCTCATGTACGTCGCATGCACGCGCGCCAAGGAGAATCTCTTTATCACCTATCCGGTGAATATCTACGATCGGGAGTCGGGCATGATTCTGTCCAAGCCTTCGCGATTTATCGACGGGGTTTCAGAATCGCTGGTGGAACGGTGGGTGATTGGGGAGGAATAGGGAATCGGGAGATGCGTTGGCTAGACATCTCCCGATGAAAGTGCTGGGCATACAGCTTGCTTATTGGTCATCTCCTCCTGGAGGAACGGGAGGCGGCTCATCGGGGACTGTCTCTGCGGGTGTTGGCGGAGTCACTCCGGGCCCGTCATCATGGTAGAGCGTAATCCCCCAATACTCCTGATCTTCAGGAGGATCGACATTCCAGTCGCCATACGAATGGGAATCGTCGCTCCGATACCGCAGCGTGTAGTCCCCCTTGTCGAGCAGGATTGTGGTGTTCACCATCCTGTTCTTCCTCCCACCTCCGGCATAGAACGTCATCGCATACGTCATCTCCCAAACGACAGCACCGGAATGCGCATCCTGGATCAATCCATAGTCAAACATCTCCCTCCCCTGACCTTCTCCAAGGGCGTAGACTCGAATTCGGGTTGCGTGTTTGAGCGTAAAGTTCTCCGAGAGGTTGGCGTTATTCCCGACCTTCACCAGTTGGGCGATGATGTTCTTGTCGCGCGCTTCCGTATACTTTCCCACGATGGAGGATGAGAACTGCGGCCCCACACCCATGACGGTGATGCCATAATGATCGGGATCATATGGAGGGTCGTCATTCCACTCATGATAGGAATGGGAGTCATCGGTGGAATATGTCACCACATAACTTCCCTTGGGCAGGTGGACGATCTCATCGCAGTACCTGTTTTTCGCCGCGCCGCCCGCGTGGAAGGTATGATCGACGTCCATGGTCCACACTCGTGCCCGCGTCTGCGCATTGAGAATCTGACCATAGTCGGCCATGAGCGAACGCGAACTGGATCGTTCGCCGAACGCCAGAACGCGTACGTCGGCATTCTCCTTTAGTGTGAATCCCGCTGAGCGATGTTCATTGTCCCCAACACGGACGATGCTGACAATAACATTCTGATAATCATCGTAGTCGAACTGATGAAACTTCCCTGCGTCCGAGGGATCGTTCACCGTGAGCGTGATACCATAATTGAGGGGATCGATCGGAGGAGCACTGTTCCAATCTGCCATCGAATGGGAATTGTCGGTCACATAATAGAGCAGATACTTTCCTTTGGCAAGAGTGACGTTCCCTTCGAAGCGCACATTCTTCTCTGAGCCTCCGGCCCAATCGACGGAACGGGAGTCCATTTCCCACACACGTTCCCTGTTGGCGAGGTTGACAATCCACCCCCAATCCGTCATGTCATTGCTGCTATGCTCTCCAAGCGCATAGAGGTGAAGCGTCAGCGGTTCCGTAACCTCAAAAGCGATCCGGACACACTGGTTGTCACCGAGACCGATTGCATGGGAGATTGTCCGGGGAAACGACTTCGGAGGGGAAAAGAGACCCACTGAAGAAGACACTGATTCATCGACCAAAAGATCGATGCCCCACCGGGGAGCACGTTTGCGGAATCCCTTGTCGATGTCATTAGACCAAAAATCCTTGAACCACGAAAAGAACCCTTTATGGTCCGCCGGTGAACCAAACAGCGGTGAGTTTCTATGATCGACATTAACGGAGATCCGAGTGAACGGGGATCGGAAGGAGAATGCATATGCCGTGAAATACACTTCATAGCTTCCGGGTTCGAGAGTAACCGTCCCATCGAACTGGCGATCATCTCCAGACCGCGAGGTGTTGTCGATCTTCATCTGCCAGACAAGCTGGCGGGAATCCGCATTGATGATCCATCCATAGGCGAACATCTGGTCGTTCTTGCCGGAGAATGCTTGATCGCTTTCCCCACCCCCAAGAGCGCGGATATGGACCGTGGTGGAGGCGTTCAACGTAATCCCTGCATACTTCAATTCTGTCTGGCTGAAATCCCGAAGCGACACAATGGTCTGCTCACCCGCCATGGCGAAGGCGTGCAAAGCGGTTGCGACCATGATAAGGGAGAGGGTATGGCGCATGACGAACTCCTCACCGGGTTCGTCCCGGTTCTTCTTCTTCGTAGTGCTATTTGGTCGTTGCTCCAATATACGCCAGTGCGGGTCTGAAGGTTGCAAAAATCTGATATTTTGCGCAATTACACAATGCACTCCTTCCTGACGTAGAATACATTCAAAAACTGCACATTTTTGAGGATTTTCTCAACCTTCATCAACCACTTTTATATAATGAGAGCCTTGGGGGAGTTGGCCTCCTAGGGTCGATGCACGGGGCGAGAAGACGGATTTGACTTTTGGAAGGGATTTTTTCTCTTTGCCGACCTAAATCAAGTGGGTACAGTCCTCTACGTGAAGTACCAACAGCAGAGCCCGTGGTCTTAGAAGAGGAACATCCCATGCCCGTTTTCACAACTCACCCCTACCTGNNGACACGGAAGAGAGGGGAAGAAAACATCACGGAGTGGTCTCGCCTGAGCTCTGTTGCGCCGAAGATGAGGATGTACCATTTCGGTAACAATGATGGCACAGCCAATTGGACATAACGACCGTCACAGACGGTGGGTTTCTACGTCATACTAGAAGAACAGGAATATTGGTCAGACCATAGACTCATTCTCTTCCGACCCATGAAACGGTACGCTCTCGCTTTTCTCTTACTGTTCATATCTCTGCTCTCTTCTTGCAACAACGAAGAGAACNNCGGACAGGAAAGGCACCTGCGGGATACGTTGGCGGCCGTCGGTTTGAGAACAGGGAGCACCGCCTCCCTCCGGATGGGTCGTATCACGAGTACGACGTGAATCCAAAAGTGCGTGGTGAGAATCGTGGCGCCGAGCGCATCATCATCGACGCACGAACCGGAGAAGGTTGGTACACTGCGGACCACTATCGGACATTTACTATTTTGCCACCAGCACCGGGTGAACAACAATGAGCGTGAAACTGCCATCGTTGCAGGAGTTATTGGACGATAGTGATCATTTACATCTAATAGTCTCCACCGAGGCTGAATTTACCGATTTCGCCTGGAAACTGAACGAGGAATATAAAGTGGGAACGAGATTGGTGAATGGCGGACAGTGCAGATCGAAAGGCGACCTGTTTCACGAATTTGCCACGGTGCTTAAGTTCCCACATTACTTTGGAAACAACTGGGATGCGTTTGAGGAATGTCTTGGGGATTTGGAGTGGTTGGATTGCGAACATGTTCTGGTGTTCATCAGCAATGCCGGACTCGTGCTCACCGATTTCCCGGACGAGTTCCGCACATTTGCGGCGATATTTCAGTCCACGCAAAACCTTGACTCTTCGGCGCAGGTCCGGTTTGTTCTCCACGCACAGCCGATCCATGCACTCTCTGCGCGGGAACGCTATGGTCGTGCGGGCCTAAATATCGTATAATCTGGGCACAAACTTTGTGACTGTAGCGTGACAGTCACTGACATGTTAGTGACATGTTAGTGACTGTCGCACGACTGTCGCCCAACCGAAGATTTATCCGCCATTTTCGCTGATTTGTGGTAGTTCATGACCTTTCTTAATTTTTTTCGAGAAGAAACTTCAATTTTCCGGGCGAGACATATATGAATGTATGGAAGGGAGGATTGTCGGCGGTCTGTAGCCTTAACATTGTACATTGGGAAAGCTAATTTTTAGCACAACATTACGATGTTCCGCACCCCCCCCCAATCGCGCTCTTTCGGGGAGAGGGAAAATAAGTGATAAGCCAAGGCGTGTGGCATACCTGCAGGTCACCCTTATTTGAATCTCTCATTCTGAATCAAGTGTGCTTCGAAAAGCGATGGGATCGACAAATCATTCGCGCGCATCGTCAAATATGTTTAGATTGCTCTGCTCATGGTCATGAAAAAACCAAAAGACAAAGCGATAGTGAGAGCAGATCTCCTTTCACGTGTAGCACGAGTAATGACGTTCGCCGTTCGGGAACCTCTGCGGAGGTTGTTGTGATTCGCATATCTCAATTCGGTTAACACATGGTCCGTTTTATGAAGATCCTCTGTTTGTTGATTCTTATCGTCGGCTTTGTGTCGCTCGATTCCTGTCGCAAGAATAGCCCGACCATTCTTGCCCCTCCCCCCTTGGCGCCACTCGACAGCACGAGCCATGATATTGCTTGGTCAAAGCAGATTCTGGACGCTTCAGGTTCGCTTCAAGCGGTGTGGATTTTCAATGACACTAATGCGATCGCTGTGGGTGAATTCTTTTTGCATGATTCTTTGGGTCAGTGGGACCCAATGCGCTACAATNNTCTGGAACGGAGTGGATTGGATACCAAAGAGAATCAGCGCACCATACAGGGGAAACCTAGTCACAGTCCCGTTGGACGGCATCTTTGGATTCTCCCTTTCGGATATCTGGCTTGTGGGAGAGGGCGCACCCATTCATGGAGATGGAACAAGTTGGACGCTCTATCAACTGTGGGACATGGGGACACTCCTTTCAACGGACGGGAGTGTCTTGAGCTTGTGGGGATCAGGCGCAACGGACATGTATTTTGTGGGAACCAAGGGATGTGTTGTCCATTACACTGGCAACTGGCAAAAGCTTACAAGTGGAACAACACTCGACATCATGGATATTTGGGGAGGGACTGATCCAAATACGGAGATACCAGTAATGCTGGCAGCTGCCACAGGCGCCTCTCCAGCGGATGGTTCAAAAATCCTGACGATCGAAGGTTCGACAATCACTTTACAGCCAACGAGCAGCCTGAGCTGGAGTCTGAGTAGTGTTTGGTTCGATTATGGAAGAAGAACCTACGTTGTGGGGGGTGGTATCTGGTATATCGATCCCGGTGAAAGTTGGCAGGGTGGAACTCTGGACCTTACGACTTACTACTCGATCCGAGTTCGTGGAACAGCTGCAAACGATGTGTTTGTCATCGGAGCATATGGTGATATTCTGCACTATAACGGATCGACATGGATCAACTATCATTCGCAGACAGGCCTGGTTAACGGGGCCTATGGGGGAATTTGCGTAAGGAAGAATCTCGTGATTGTCGTTGGAGAAGAATTTCCTAGTCCAGTAATTACAATTGGCAGGCGCAGCTCGAATTGACTTAAGCGGGGAATCGCAGTAAAAAACCCACCCACGTGCAGTGAACCACAGCGCGACGTGGAATGCTCAAAACGTTGCACAGGCGCCTACTTCGCACGGCTCGTTGTCACTGATGCGTTCGGCAAACAGGTCTACGCGAAGACGGCGAAGTTACTACTCATGAAGTAGTCAGTGGACAGAGGACAGTGAACAGCGGACAGATAACAGAGAACAGGTAAGAAAGCAATCAAATGCACAGCACGCGAGCCCGGCAAATGCCGGGCTTTCTGTTGTTCGACATCCACGTCATGATTTACCTTCTCCCTCCTCTGCCACCACCAGCAACCCCAACACTCCCAAATCACAATAGAGTAAAGGCGCAAAGATCGGCGCGAAAGACAATATCCGCTCCAGACTGATTTGGCCTGTCCCGGCGAGATCCGCCGAGAGATGAAACCCAAACCCCAACAACCCCACTGCTACCGCAGCAATCATCGTCCAGAAATACACCAACTCGTCTCCCCTCTTCCACTGCTTCGTTGTCGCGGCCCAGAACATCACCGTCGTGGCAAACACGCCAAAGGCAATAGCAATGAGTTTGTAGAAATTGTAACCGTACTGGGCGTGGTCGATGATCGATGTGATGGCACTCGCGGCAAAACCTAACCCCACAAGCCAGAGGAAATGCTTGTCGCGTGAAATCGGTGCCTGGAAAACACCCAGACCGGGAACATCGAGCATTCCTGATGCTCCCGGTTCCCGCGTTATACCGTACAACCCGATAAGTGATATCCCCGAAAATGCAAGAGGAGCCAGTATTGGCGACCCGAACACTACCCACGACCAGGAGAGATGCCCGCCCGGATTGAGAACCGCCATCCCATGAAACGCCGTCCCGAGAACGCCTACGGTCACGCCTAGAAGCATGAGGGCAATGTGAACTAATGCAGAGATGGAACCCGGACGCTCTTGCATTGCAACGATAAGACACGATATGGCACCGCACGGAGCATACAAAATGGGGATCCATTCATACAGCGGTATAAAGCTATTGATGGCATGAGCGAGAGCGACATCGACACCGGTGAACGCAAGATTCACCCCCGCAAAAAGCAGCAGCAACCTGTTCTTCTCCATGGGCAACCGGATGCTGCCAAGGTGGAAAATGGCAACGTTGCTCATGGCTGCCCCTTCCGGCGCACTTCAGCCCGGAGTCTTCGTTCGTCTTCCTTCACTTTGTTCAACATCTTGAGCAGGGGATACACGCCATGCCATTGCACGAAGTCGGGGCCCTGCATGTAGGCGCCAAACTTCGCCGTGCGGCCATAATAATGCCAGAGGTCAAACGCATCATAGCTTATCTGCGTTGCAAACGGCGTCTTCGGGATGACCCCATCGTTTACCAGTCCTTCGATAATTCCGGACGCTTCCCTCACTTTTGCATTAACGAATGTCGTCACGCTGTCGGCTTTCTGATATTCGGCTTCGATGAGCGGAGGTGTATGACAGTTGGCGCAAATGGCCTTCATTGCTTCACGCCCCTCAACGGCATTTGGCCGGTCGGTGGTCACCGCCGCAAAGAGGAATTTCGAGAGCCGGGCGCCGACGTCGTGAGTTGTGCCCTGCGAGCCGAAGCCGCTCATATGGCAGGTCGCGCATGTGGGGGCGGGCATGTCCAGTGTGGTCAGTCGGCCCGGGCGCTGGGGCCAATTCCATCGTTCGCCGCCGCTGAGGTACATCACGCCATGAGGCGACTCATGATAGATTTCTATGTGAGGATGATCGGGACCGAGGTGACATCGTCCGCATATATCGGGTTTGCGTGCCTGCTCAAGCGAGAATTCATGCCGAAGATGACATTTATTGCAGTTGCCAATGCTTCCGTCGGCGTTCGGTTTACCAATGGCGTGACAGGTCTGACATGCTGCGGGCGTGACGCTTGGACCTTCGATATCAAAGAGCGAGTTCCGTGTGGCTGTGAGGATGCCGTTCTGTCCTCGGTTTGCTTCGGGGATCGCCTCCACAATTTTTTGCTGGTCTGGGGTGAAGTCATCCAAGCCGGAAAGCGCAACCCATGCCGGCGCACCGTGGCGGCTGTGGTTGTATTCTCGCGTTTCCGAAGGGTGGCACCGCCCGCATCGTTTCGGCGTCGGCACGGCAACAATAAAGAATCCCTCGTGGTCTTTTCCCAACGGCGTTCCGCGATCCACACCATGGCAGTCGATGCATTTCACACCTGCTTGCGCCATGGTGCTGGTGGCGAATTGATTGACGATGTCGGGTGAAACCCTCCGGTGGCACGTGGCGCAACGATCCCCTTCTCCAAACGCAGCTGGTTCGATGGAACTCTTCTCGCTTGCTCCGGGATGTTTCGCCAAGAGGAAGATCATGATGAGCACAACAGCCGTGGCCGCGACGGCCAGGACCAATGGACGGGATGGTTTCATGAAGAACACATCTCCTTGGGAACACTATGATATACTCTGCTCCGTGGAATCCACGAAGCTCTCAACAAGAAGATTATAGATCGAAAGAAGGTTGGATGGAACGCAAAATAGACCTACATGCACGCCGTGTAGGTAATCGCAGCAGTCAGCCGTGCAATGGCTTCAGGAACGCGTTCGCGGGAGACGTTCATATTGTGAAAAAGGGCCACTTTGCGGTAGTTGCCGAACTCCCAGTCGAAGGTCCGTTCGTCGATATCACGGATTGCACTTCGCGAGGCGTCGTAAATGGTCTTTCCGAATTCATCGAAGAACTCGCGGGCGTTCACTGTACCCGCGGTGTGTTCGGGTAAGTCAAAACATTCGCGAAGATCTCTCAGATACCAGCCCCAGTATTCGGCCAAGGCATCGTCATCGAAGTCGGCATAGATGCGGGAAAAATCCGGTACAGCGGAGTGGCGGTTCTGGGCTTTGGTCCTGGGGGAAACGCCGATAAAGTAATACTCGCCCACGAGGCTTTCCATCCAATCGGCCACATCCGTCCAGCCCCAGCAGCCATAGAGATCGTCATCAGCGGAGTCGATCCAGTAGTATTGGCCGCCGGCTTTGCCAGCGAGCACTGCCCAGTGCTCATTATTTTCTGTACAGATGATCACTANNGCATCGCATCGATCATCCGATGAGCCTCTGCCCTATCGGTGACCTGTCGCGCCATCGGCTTAAAACCTGCTCTTCGAATCCCCAGCTTCATGTGATGTTCATTCGTGCCAAACAGCCGCGTCTTCGATCGCGGCCGGTCGGTCAATCGATGGGCATCATCCTCGCTGATGGGATTCCCCAGCAGGAGCAATGCATGAACAAGCGATCGTTGGCCGCAATTGCCATCAGCGCGCCGTTGGTAGTCGAAACCAATCTTCTCGATCATTCCGTCTTTCATACTCTTACGCCGTAGTTGTCCTTTAATATAGGGAATATGAAACTGAGAGATAACAGTGTTCACCACATTTAACGGTCATGTATCTTNNCGTTTTTGGCATATCACGCGTTTTTCAATCCGCGTTTTCTGATACAACATGAACGACAAGGCCGATGGGGTGCAAAGCGTGTGATATTCATCACAAATACGTTTTTCGATCAGTCTGAGCCTCCAGGTCACGCTGCTCTCGCTGTTCCGCCCGACTTCGTCTGTCTACAATAAAGACGCAGCGCAAGGAAATTGTTTCTTCCTAAAAATTCGTGTACCATGAGTTAGTGTTTTTTCCTTTCTTTTGAGGCTTCGTGACCGGCGTTCTCACCCTTATCCTGATGTTTGCTGCAACCGGGGATACCACTGCGAACACCGCATGGCGCGGAGATTCTCTCTTCTACGCAATGCGCTATGCCGAAGCGATTAGCGCCTATGATTCCCTTTTGTCCATTCGCCGGAACGATCCCGACCTGCTTTGGCGCCTGGCGAGGGCATATGTCTGCTATGGTGAGTCATTTGAAGACCACCAGCGCAAAGAACTCTGTCTGAAGGCCGATACTCTGGCTCGGCAATGCATCAGCGTGAACGAGTCGATTGGCGAAGGACACACATGGTTGGCGGGGGCGCTCGGCTACATCGCTCTCGATGAAGGCATGCAACGGCAGGCGGAATTGTCCCGTGAGATCCTTGTCGAGGCAAATCGCGCGCTTGAACTAAATCCTCGCGATGACGCCGCTCTCTCCATCAAAGGATCACTCTACCGCGCGCTTGGGAAGGTGGATTGGATTCGGCGTCGCATGGCCTCATTGCTCCTTGGCGGGCTTCCCGACGGTGGGTTTGAAGAAGGAGAGGCTGCGCTGCTGCAGGCCATCGCAATCGCTCCCAATGTCATGCGACACCATTATGAGCTTGCGGTCCTGTACTACGACTGGGAACGTTGGAGCGAGGCTCGAATCGAGTTTGCAAAGGCGGCCGACCTTCCCATCCACGTTGCGATCGACATTCCACGACGCGATAAGGCAAAGGCATTCCTCAAGGTCTTGGCGAACCGATAGCCCTTGGGTCTTTCACGAAAATTTCTTATGTTCCATATCACTGAGCAGCCGAGCTTCTGACATCACAAATAATATCGTGCACCACGCCAGGGAGCTTCCATCATTGCTCTCTGCACCACGACTGATGCATCATGAACAACTTGGTTTGATCGTTGGGAATGACTCGCTGGGTATTACGACTTATCGTTGTCAATGGTTTAGTGTTTCTCCTCTCCAACTCCATCCCCGGATTTCAGGAGAAGTTTCTCCTCATTCCTGTGTTTATCCTCCAGAGGCCGTGGACGGTGTTTACCTACATGTTCCTCCACGACGGAATCTGGCACATATTCTTTAACATGCTGGCACTTTTCTTTTTTGGGCCACGCCTGGAAATGGAAATTGGAGGGAGACACTTTCTCACTCTTTACTTTTTCAGCGGACTGATGGCTGCGGCACTTTCGTTTGTCTTCACTCCCAATGTGGCGATCGTGGGAGCCTCAGGAGCGATTTTCGGAGTGCTTATCGGCTACGGACATTTTTGGCCGCGCGACCGAATCTTCATCTGGGGAATCATCCCGATTGAAGTCCGCTTCTTCATTCTCATCATGACCGCNNCCCCGTCGGAACAGTCAATGCCGGAGATCTCCAACGCTGGAATGCCATCAACCGGGAAGCTCTGCACGAGGTGAATCGCGAAGAGTACGACAGGATCATGATGAAGCTCAGGACGAATGGTCCGGAATCGATGACACTCAATGAACGTCAGTTCCTCAACAGATTCAGCCAGGATTAACACTTCAGAGTATGCAATGATGTTGTTGGCACGCACTGTCCACTGATCAATTCACTACTCTCATTCCTTCACGATGACTTATCTCCCATCCTCATCACGGTATGACAACGCAACATACCGCCGTTGCGGGCGAAGCGGAATAAAGCTTCCCGCAATCTCCATCGGCCTCTGGCATAATTTCGGANNCTGGCCAACAACTACGGACCGCCTCCCGGCTCTGCGGAAGAGACGTTTGGTAAGATTCTCCGGAGTGACCTTCGTCCATTCAGGGATGAGTTGTTGATTTCAACAAAGGCCGGCTATTACATGTGGCCCGGCCC
>PMNP01000180.1:12459-12802 GCA_003161755.1 Ignavibacteriota bacterium
GTGGACATCTTCTATTCGCACAGGCCGGACCCGGAAACGCCAATCGAGGAGACCATGATGGCGCTCGACTTTGCTGTGCGCAGCGGCCGGGCACGATATGCGGCGATTTCCAACTATTCGGCCGAGATGACCAAGAAGGCTTCTGCAATTCTGCGGGGACTTGGAACACCGTGCCTCATTCATCAGCCATCGTACAGCATGTTTAACCGGTGGATCGAACCTGATTTGCTTCGAGTGCTGCAGGAAGAGGGGATTGGATGCATCGTCTTCTCGCCGCTGGCACAGGGAATGCTGACAAGCCGCTATCTCAAAGGTATTCCCGCGGATTCGCGCGCAGGCAGAC
>PMNP01000122.1 GCA_003161755.1 Ignavibacteriota bacterium
CGCGTCTTGCGGTGGTGGAAATCCGCGAACCCGGATTGAGACAGCGCTTCTCCGCAGCCATGGGTTTGCTCGCACCGAACACCGCCGCAGTGTTCCTGTCATATCTGTTTTACCGCGGCAAAACCGATTCGGTTAATGCCTACTGGCTGTTGAGGAACTGTGTGTTTGAAGAACGGATGAGGGCCATCGAAGAAGCGTCGGAAAATCTCCCGGCCGAACGCAACAAATACGCAATCACCATCCGGCGGCCTATAGGAAGCATGTATCCGCTCATGGTCATTGATCGGCTACCGGCCGGCCTTTCACTCGATTGGCTTTCCTCAGGGCTTGCCCGCCAGGGTATTGGCCTGCTGCCCCTTGCATCATTCGCCAGAACAGAGAAGGGATTTGAGGCTGGGCGCAACGCATTCCGTCTTACGCTCGGCGGCACCGATCCCGGGGAACGTCTGCTCGCAAAAACCCGAAGAGTGCTCGTCGATCTCAACCGGATGATGGCGGAAGAAGAGGCGCGCTATACCCGGCATCGGTTCAGACCCGCTGTTTCACAGGGCATCGCAACTCCGGCCTTGCGTGAGGTTCACACAAGGGTGGAGGACATTGAAAACGAAATCCGCCAAATTGCCGGCCATCTGGTCATGCAGGAGCGTCCTCTTGGTGATCGTTCTTTGACGAACGGATCGTGGAATCACCATACAATTCTCAACGAATACCTCCCGGAGCGATTGCTCCTCTTCAGGCGGCGTGCCGTGGAACGACGAGAGATTCTGGATACCCTCCTGGCNNGCGCGCGCACGTTCAGACAATGGGAAGACATTAGAGGAATCCCTCGACAGAGAGCTCTTCAAGGACTCTCTTGCGGGCCGGCAGGAGAAATTCCGCAAGCGGATGTTTGATCGTACCGTGCACCCAACACAGATGTATTCCTTGCGCGTTGAGCTGCTTTGGGAGCGGTGCATCGGCCGGCTGATCAACCAAGAGCAGATTCCCTCGTCGATGTCTCACGAAATTGCCGAAGCCATGCTCGACGAATATGCCGGGGCAAACGTCAGCATCACTTCGAGGGAAGAAGGCGATGAACTGCTGCTGGACATGCGCGCTCTTCTGACCGCGGAAGACGTGCTTTCGATCAACGGGAAGCATGAATTCGACACATTCCTCTCGTATTGGGGTGATTGGGATGGAAGCACGCGGCCGTCTGGACAGGGCCATTACCTCGTTGGGACGGTGCTTGTCGAAAGCGTGCGAAAACTTGCTGCGCTCTTCAATGTGCTTTTGCGCAAAGACCCTTCAGTTGCGATCGACCCTGATCTCATCTCCGAGGTGGCGCGGCTCGACCAGAATATCCGCGGTTTCCGCAGACTGCTCAACGAGATTACGGCGCTCACCCACCAGCTCGAAAAACGGTATCGCGGAATCCTCCCATTTCAGTTGTCAACCGGCCGACTCAGAGGACTGGGCGTGAGGCTTCATCTCGCCAGCGATCCCCTCACATCGTTGTGGCAGCACAATGATCGACTTGAACGGCGGATGGTGACCTTGAGGCAGAAACGCAAGGAAGCGCTACAGTATTACTTCGCCCTGAACAAAAAGCTCCGCAAGACACTGCACAATTCGATTCCTTCAATTGTTGCCGGCGTGAGAGACGGGGATCTGGCAAGAGAAGCTGTCTTATACAGGGATATACTCAAACGCGTCGTGATCACACCGCGCATTCATCAAAATATGATCACCTCGCAGGATCAGTTTGCGACGGATACCACCGTTCACAATGTCATGGAAATCAATGACATCGCCGGCTCGCATGGCAATCCTGCAATGATCCTCAGTGTGCAGATCAGCATGGTCACTTCGTCCGAGTCGGTCATTGCGCTGGATCGCAAGCTCAAAGGGGGACTCGAGGAAACGCTGCGGCATTCGGAGAGCAGTGAACTTCCCTCGATCTGGGTGATTCCCTTGTTCGAGGATATTGCCTCAGTAAAGGGGATCCCGGATTTTTTGAACAGGACCTGGGAATATGCTGTTCAGAGCCGCAGCCTTCGTCAGGATGTCCGCGATCGGTTCAGCGAGATTATCCCGGAACTGTTTATTGCAGGATCCGATTTGAGCCAGCAAGTAGGACAAGCGGCCGGGATGGCTCTGTTCAGGGAAGCGAAGCAGGAAATTGTCAGCTGGCTCGCGCAGCGCGACCTTGTGGGGAGGGTGAGGATAAAGATGGGGAGTGGAGAGCCAATGCAGCGCCAGGGTGGTTACTATGCTCCACAATCGGGATTACCTGCTTTCATCACGGGCAGGGAAAACTCCCATAGGCTGGCAAGTACGCTTTCAGCTTCAGCAACTAAGAGCGTCGAGTATGCAACAACACCGCTGATGGGCGTCTTTGCTTCGGGTGATCTTCGCACGTTTCAAAGCAATCTTGCAGAGCAAGTGCGGTATCTCCCCTCAGACGTATATGCGCAACTCCTCCTCCATGTGTACCGAGCACAGCGCTTTTATGAGCGAGAATTGTCGAGGGCGGCTGAGCCCCTCGTGGAAACCCGGCTGCAGTTTACCGCTCGTGGGTTGCATGAATTGGAGCGGCTTACTGTCGGCAAGGTCGACAAAGTCTTCGATGAGTTCGCCCAGTTGTCGACGGACAACTTCCGCCACATTCTTTACGGAAAACCGGAAGACGTTGTGGGGATTCACATTGTTTCGTATTTCATTGCAAGGACGACTCCGCCGCTCCGCGACAGACCCACAATCCGGCCGGGGCGTGGCGTCGTGGAAAACAGCGGACATCAAATCCTCGAAAAAATTTCAGAGACTATTCCGCTTTCCCGCTATGGAAGCCTGTTGCGCGCAATATCACACAACCAGGCACAGACCGCCGTCCTCGGCGTTAGTCAGCTGAGCACGGGACTCTTCAGGGCATTTCATTTCTTCTCCAAAAAACAGTTTCAGGAGGGGACTGGATTGTATCTGTTGAGTGACAGGATTCTCCCAATGTTGCCCGTGTACGAACTGCTTCATACCCTGAGACTTTATCACGACCCGGAGCAGCCTCACCTCAGCAAGATGGAACATGCCTTCCCGGCGGGAAATTCGGCCCTTACCGCTTTGAGGGAAGATTTCGATGCGATGGCTCAGTTTCTTCCGCTCCTGAAGAAAGAGCTCATTCGCCGCCATGGACTGAATGTCGGCAGTTTCTTCGATGGCGATGAATTCCATCCGGAGTTATTGCCAACGCTCAGACCTGATCTTGCAGTACTTCTCCAGCCCGATCTGTTTAATATCGAACTGGACCTGCTATACTCCCACTTTCACGGGCCGGTGGAGAGGGGATGGGAAAAGGAAGTACGAAATAGTCTTGAGATCCCCCGAAAGATCCGCCTCTGGCGTGCACGCGCTTGGGAATTATTGCTTGAGCCGGTCTACGGAAGGGTGCAGAGCTTTATAGAACTCGCAATCGCGTTGTCGTGTTTTTCTGATGGTGGAAGAAACGCAAACCTTCCATTCAAAGGGTCGCTTTCAANNGAGGCAGGAGCTGCAGGGTCAGAGGATTCGATGAAGCAATTTCTGAGCGCCGCGATCGAATATCTGCGCGGGCTCAGCGAACAGGTTGAAGTGCCAACAACCGTCGTCAGGGCCTTGCATGAAGTGGAGCGCATCATCAGAATTGAAGAGCAGGCGCTCAAACCGAAACAACAGGAAGAGCTTAAATTCTATTTGCTGCAAATCGCCAGACTCGCCGGAGAAAATGGCTGATGACTATTCATTGATGGCGAACAGTTTGACCGATGATCAATGGGTGCTACTTTGTAGAATCTTCTCCCTGGAAAGCCCCCTACAGGAGNNAAATCGGCACAGTAGTTGTAACTTTCTTTCGCGGAGATCATTGACGCGGAAGAGCCGTAGCTGTGGTGACAGCGGGAACTTCCCGAAAACAAAGGAGAAGACTCGCTGTGCCGTACGCTTTCTATTTTCTCGCCTTAATTCTCACGGTTGTTCATCATCAGTCGCCTGCCAATGAATCACCTGCGGCAAGGGCCGACCATGTTGCCTTATGCCGGGTTCTTGTAAGCTCTCATCGTCCTTCGTCCGACGGCACATTTGACCTGACAATCGTGCGAAACCGTCAAGGTCTGGATGCGGCGTATCTCAACGTCGTTGCAGATTTCAACGGNNGAGTCAAAGGAGAAGTTGACCAGAGCGAGTGGATTATCCGGAACGAGCCGCTCCCAGTCGGTGATTCACGTCGGTTACAGCCCGCCTTCAGCGTGTGGTTCCCTTTTCCCGATCGTTCAATTGTTCGGGGATCGCAATGCAGGGTGGCGTATATACTGACAGCGGAGCCTATAACCGTTCCTTCGATGCAATCACTTGACAAGTTTACTCCATGGGATTCCGACCTCCTGACCCTCAAATACACGGGATGGGGGATGAATGATGAGCTCGGCCAAAGGCTTACCACTCACGAAGCAACCCCGTCAAAGTCGGGACCCGCCAAAGATACCGTCATCAGCTCGAGTGACAACGGACCCACTCCGCCCGACATTGCCCAACGTTCAAATGAATGCGGTCCAACATCTGCCGCAAACTCACTCCTCTGGTTGGCCCATCGGTTTGGCTTCCAGCAGATGCTCACGGTCTCAAAGGAGAGTCTACCCGACACCGCGCAACTCATTCTTGATCTCATGAGTGCCATGGCGGGAAATACGGTGCGGCCATTCAAGGGCCTCACCGGGGACCAAATGTTCTCCGGTATTGTGTCGTACGTGCAGGACCATCGGCTTCCCTTAGGCGTTGAAGGAGGCAAGCTTGATCCCGAAGCACGCGGACCGGCGGCATTTGATTTCATCAATCGGCACCTCTCAGGCCAACAACCTGCGGAACTCCTCATCTGGATGCCCGATGGTTCCGGCCATTGGGTGACACTCACCGGCTTGGCCCGGGACCAGAAACGTGCGATCCTCTATGTCCATGATCCGGACGACAAGAAGGCCGCTACGGCGGTGTGGGAGCTGTCCATTGGGTTGAATGGGAAACCGGATGGCAAGCTTTCCCTTCCGTCGCGATGTTCCCTTGGCTGGGCTGTTTCCGAGGCCATGGTGCGCCCGGAGACGAGTGCCACTGGTACGGGTGATACACAACTTCATGATATTGTCCGCCGTTCCGGCACGAACCCTTCGAGCGATCAGTCTGTAATCCTCTCCATCGATATCAACTGAGTTTCCCCGCAGTTGCTTCTCCTGCCCGCCGGTCGTATCTTTCCTTCTCATCGTCAGACATTTCGCTATGACCCGCTTTTGCATAGCCAACCACCGGGAGGAGCCGTGAAACGTACTATCGCATTAGTGATGCTCTGGTTCTTCGTCCATTCCCCACTTAGTGCATCGGGAGCGTATGAACAATGGTTTGGAGATTCAACGATGCGTGTCGACTTCTATGACACCGGTACGAAAGGGCAGGAAATCATCAGTCTGGATCGGATATACAAGGAGGGAGAGTGGCCTGGGAGCAAGGTCAACCTTGTGGATACACTGAATCTTGGAGAATATCNNAGCAGACCAACATGCTTCTCTTCTCCCGGGGATTCTCTTCAGTATTTAACGAATGGCAAACCACGGATGAAGCCCTCGGTGGAGTGTACAAATCCTTCTCTGTGTCCGTCCGTATGCCATATCCCAAGCGAGAGGTGAGATTCGTCCTCAGCAGGCGCGACAAGAAACTGGTGTTCCATGAATTGTTTGTGACACTCATCGATCCCAATTCCCCTGTTCAAGTCGATAAGGCGCCAAGGCCCCATCCGTTTCCTGTCAAAGCGCTCCTGCACAATGGGCCGCCAGCTGAAAAGGTAGACATTCTGATCATCGGGGATGGATATGCGCGTGACGACATGGAAAAATTCCGCAAGGATGCAAAGCACTTCAATGACGTGATGTTTGCCACGCCACCATTCAGCGAACGAAAAAACGACTTCAATGTCTGGACGATCGAGGTGGAATCACCCCGATCGGGGATCGACATTCCTGACAAGAACGAGTGGAAGGGCAACACCTTGGGGTGCAAATACAACACGTTCGGATCGGCCCGCTATGTTCTCACGGAATCAAACAGGCAGCTCCGGGACATCGCCTCAGCAGCTCCCTATGACTACCTCTGTATTCTGGTAAATGATTCCCGCTATGGTGGTGGAGGAATATTCAATTTATATGCAACCACGTACACGAATGAATTGAACAAGGATCAGCAATGGCAGATGGATTATGTGTACGTCCATGAGTTCGGCCATTCCTTCGCAGGCCTGGGCGATGAATACTACAGTTCTTCCACTGCCTACAATGATTTTTATTCACCGGGAGTTGAACCGTGGGAACCCAACATTACCGCGTTGCTCGACAAGGGGAAGATCAAATGGAAGTCATTCCTTGCGCCTGGAACAGCCATCCCCACTCCCTGGGAGAAGGCAAAATACGACAGCCTTGAGGCGTTGCGGGCAAAACTGGATCGGCTGGCGCCGGACTACTACGAAAAGAGAGAACCTCTGCAAAAAGCGGAAACGGAAATCCTGAAGGCAGGTGGTCACCCCGCTGTTGTTGGCGCCTTTGAAGGAGCGGGGTATGCGGCAAACGGACTCTATCGGCCCTCGCTGAATTGCAGGATGTTTTCACTCAGCACAGTCGGTTTTGATCCAGTCTGCAAAGCCGCGATCGAGCGTATGATTGATTTTTACAGCAGATAGAATTGCGCACGTCTGTTGTAAACGACAAGAGTCATTCCAGGTGTTGGAATGACTCTTGTTATTGCCACATGCTAAATTCTGCCCGCTTCTTATTCCTGGTCCATCTCACTCATTTGCTTTTGCCTGCGCGAGATAAGCCACCAGGCAACCAGCGCAACGAGAACGATGCCGAGAATATACAGAACGAGTTTCAGGCTGAATTGCTTTTGGTGAAGCTCGCTGACCGTCCGATCGAGTGAAGCATATTCTGCCTTGCCCCNNCCACTCCTTGTCAATGCGTTCCTTCCATACTTGGTCTACGAAGATTGTGGGATCGGCCCCGGCCTCCTTGTAGCGTGCAACCAACGATTTGACGGCGGCGCTGAACGACGGACCGTCCGTGAAATGTTCGATTGGGACTTGCTTGGAGGTAAACTCCTTTTCAAGACTTGCCCAGAGGCCGCTGGCCAGAGTGGCGTGCCAGAGGTTGAGGACCGAATCTNNACTTGCTGCGAACGCAATGAGGCAGTTGCCGCCATAAGCCGTGCATTCGATTGCGGCTCGCCACGTTTCGGTTCCGGCGTCTTTGCGGCTTGCCGTTCGGCCGCAGCGGCAACATCGCGCATCTTGTCACTCAATCCTGTCCACCGGGAATGAAACTGCTGTTGTTGCTCTACCAGGCTTGCATAATCCTTTGGCTGCAACTGTGTGGCAGTAAGGAACCTGACATTGTCTGAGGCAACGTCGTACACGCGGGACAGGACATTGGCGCGTTGGAGGTTTCCTGCAAGATGTTCCTTCTCAATGTCGGATGTCTGTTTCATGTCGCGATCATACGGTAGGAAAATCGAGTCAATGAGCGAGAATACGAGACGGTCGTTCGCCTGAAGATTTGCATTGAGCCGCCGGACGGTTTCGCGGAGGTTGGTAACATTCTTGTTGGCCTCCTGAAGATCGCTGAACAATCGCGTTCGTTCTCCTGAGAGCGTGTCGATCCTGACGCCGAGGACAACAACGGTCGATTCCAATTGCGCAATCCGAAACCCCTGCGTCTGGATTGTCGTTGTCCTGTCATACGCCACATGGAGGGCCTGACGCATTTCATCGATACTCCCATCAAATGAACTGGGGTAAAGCGCTTTGTCCAAAAACGCTTTGTTCTTCTGGAAGTCGAGCCCAAGGGCATCGATGACGGAACGGAGGGAATCAAGTTCCCCGGTCGTGGAAGCGGCGTCGATGCGTGCCTTGATGGCCTCTGACCGTTTTTCAAAGTCCTTTTGCATCTTGTAATCCGATTCCTGGGCAACACCCAGGGCCACTACCAACAACAGCAGTGTCACAACTGCGGAGAGACTCTTCATGGTGTTTTCTCCTCTACAATATCACTGCTGGATAGGAGTTTGCGGATACCATTGTCGACTAATTCGACGTACGGAGGCCTCAAATTGAATGCAGGATTTTTGAGACCGCTCTCCNNATGCAGGGTTCTTGAGACCGGTCTCAGACACTGCAATAATGCTCTCTTTCACCAGTCGTGAATTATCGGGATGGAAAACGTACACGTTCTTGAACCGGGGACCCGTGATGAAATAACAACCCTCCGTATTCCTCAAGAGTCTGATTTGAGTGCCTTTCAGGGCCGAGGAATCCTGGAATTCGTTCTCAGCGATCTTCGACAAGCTCAGCGTAAGACCGTAACGGTCCGCAACGACCATATTGGCAGGGTTCACTGTTTCGACCACCTCCACTGGCCATCCGTAACTCACGTGCTCGATCGTGAGAGAAGAACATGAGGCCAGTGTGAGGGCGCAAATGCTGCCAACCACGGCAAGATTGAGGCGCATAGGAGGTACTCCATACTGGTGAGGAAGAGATCACATGGTGGAGCATACAATAGCAAGAAAATACGAATATTGCAAACGGCGAACAACGTCCTAGGAAGTGTTCCCTCTGTTGTTTCAGGTCACGAGAATGTCTGGACGTTTTGGAATCTATTGCATTAGAGCGAAAAGAGCCTTACTTTACAACGTTATTCCCCTTATTGTCCCCAATTGCAGCCACAACAGACCGCGCTATGCCGAAGTCAACAAGGCACTCAGCCATCAAATCGATTCTCATTGTCGAAGACAGCCCTGATTTTTCCAACCTGCTGAAGTTCGTGGTAGAGGATGACGGCTTTGCGGGTGTGCAATTCCCCATCGATGAAGGCAATATCGTTCAATGGGCGATAGAGCACAAGCCTGTCGCAATACTGATGGACCTCACTCTGCGACGCAAACCCGGGATGGAGTATATTGAGGAACTCAAAGCCGACCACGAGACGAAGGATATTCCCATCATTATTATAACAGGACGGGATATTCCGCAACGTGAAATCGTCAGCCTTCAAATGCGTGACATACGTTATTTGCGGAAAGGAAGGGTGGAGTTGGATGACATCAAGGCGTTGATTCGAAAAGCGGCAGGACTTCCTCCNNCAGTCCGAAGGCGAAGGGAAAGAGTTCATGAACCTGCTTTGTCCGGCCGTCGTGAGCGGGCGATACCTTCCGGCTCGCTGCATGGACAGGGCAATGCCGGGAGGACAGAACGTTTCGCCGCCGTTGCTGTGGGGCGATGTTCCTCTCAATGTTCAGTCGTTTGCACTCTCCGTGGAAGATCTTGAAATAAAGGCGAACGACAACGTCCTCTGGTTTGTCATCGATATCTCCAAGGACCAACGGGAGATTCGCGAGCGGTCGTCGGGAATCCGAGACGAACTGCCGAAGGGATGTTTGGAACTCCGCAATTCTCGGGGACTGCTTGGTTACGAGGGTCCTCGACTTCACCTTGACGAAGAACCTCACCGGCTCCTGTTTCGATTGTTTGCTTTGAGAGAGCCCTCACTCGCCCTTGGCCCTTTTACCCCGCCGGATGAGCGTCTGGACCAGGTCCAGCAGAAGACCCTCACGGAAGCAAGGTTGGAGCTTGTGGCTGCAAGAAGCGCTTGAGTTTTTTCTCTGCGCCTGAATCGCATATCCGCCAACCGGCTCAACTGTTATTTCCTCGATCTACTCACCGGCCCGTCCCCTCAAGCTGTCCCATACGGAATATCCCACCAGAAGAACGAACATTACCAGTCCGGTGATTTCGCCGGTGGCCGATCCCGACCACGTGACGGCATTCCAACCTTCAACATTCACCTTGACGAGTGGTCCGAGGAAACGGAGGAATGCATAGAATACGCCAAACAGCGCACCTCCGGCAATAAAACCCGAAGCAATGAGCGTACCGCGAGAAAATCTGGCGGCGTTGAGTTTTTCGTCGGACGAGCGGCTGGCCACGAACCATGCGACAAGCCCTCCGATCAGCAAGGGCGTATTGAGTTCCTGGGGGATACACATTCCAAGCGCAAAGGCCAATGGGGACACACCCACCATGGTGAGGAGGAGCGAAATAACCGCACCAACAAGATACAGCATCCATGGCGCGGGGATATTGGACATCAACGGTTGGATGACCGCAGCCATGGCATTGGCTTGGGGAGCGACCATGGCTCCCTCCCCCTTGAAATGGTATGTCTCGTTCAAGACCATGATCACGCCGCCGACGGTTGCCGCAGAAATGGTAACGCCCAGGAATTTCAATGTCTCCTGCTTCCGCGGCGTCGATCCAATCCAGTATCCGATCTTCAAATCAGTAATGAAACCGCCGGCCACCGACAGTGCGGTGCAGACGACTCCGCCAATGATGAGCGCGCTGANNGAACGATGAAAGAATGAGCGTCATCAGTGTCATTCCGCTCACGGGGTTTGTCCCTACGATTGCTGTTGCATTCGCCGCTACCGTTGTGAAAAGAAACGCGATGATAATCACGATCAACAATGCAACAATGGCATGCGTAAAGGAAAAGACAACGCCTCCGGCGAAGAACACAAATATGACGAGTGCCGTGAGGAGAATCAGCAACATTGTCGAAAGCATTGGGATGTCTGATTGCGTGCGTTCCGTCGATTCTGGTGAAGACGCCCGCCATTGAAAGATCTCACGATAGGCAAGGGAGAACGCCCCGCCGATGATCCTGGAGGAGCGGATGATGCCGATAACGCCTGCCATGGCAATTCCGCCGATGCCGATTTGCCTGACATAGTTCCGGAAGATTTCCTCCGCTCCCATTTGACTGATAAGTTTTGTGGCTGTCGCTCCCAACGGAACCGTCAACCCCTGTCCGATTTCGTGAACCAGCGGCACCAGAACGAACCATGAGAGGAAGGACCCTGCTGCAATGATCGCGGAATACTTGAGCCCCACGATGTATCCCAGTCCGAAGACCATTGCCGAGACATCGAGTTTGAACACCATCTTCGTCTTCTCGGCGAAGGCGGCGCCCCATGTCGTCATCCGGCTTGTGACGACTTCCGACCACCAACCGAATGCGTTGAAAATAAAATCAAAGAACCCGCCGATCAGTCCGCTCACCACCAGCACGGCCGCCTGTTTCCCTCCCTTTTCTCCGGCGACGAGGATTTCCGTTGTGGCGGTTGCCTCGGGAAAGGGGAGAGTTCCGTGGACATCCTTGACAAAGTACTTGCGAAACGGAATCATGAATAATATCCCGAGGAATCCTCCCAATGCCGATGCCATGAACATCTGAAAGAATGATGCGGGAAGGTCGAGGATATACAGCGCAGGGATTGTGAATATAGCTCCCGCGACGATCACCCCGGAGCTTGCGCCGATTGATTGGATGATGACGTTTTGCCCCAACGCCTGACTTTTCTTCCCGAGGGTTGAGATCCCCACGGCCAGGATCGCGATGGGAATTGCCGCTTCAAACACCTGGCCGATCTTCAACCCGGAGTATGCCGCAGCAGCGGAAAATAGTACCGCCATGACAATCCCCCAACCGACAGACCAGGGCGTGACCTCTGGGTACTGCTGCTCGGGGACGAGGATCGGTCTATAGGTTTCCCCCGGCTTCAGCTCTCTGTAGGCATTTTCCGGCAGCCCGCCGGTGGTGGGTTGTTGCTCCATCGATGTTCTCCTGGTTTGGGTACGATGCGGGCTTAAGCGCTGATTTCAGGCCACACCTGGACAAGGTGAACGGCGGTTCGCACGGATGCGTCCATTCCTTCCACCGACAACCATTCAGTGGGGCCATGGTAATTCTGTCCCCCTGTGAAAATGTTGGGACAGGGGAGGCCATGCTCGGTAAGGCGCGAACCGTCGGTTCCTCCACGAATCGGAACCCACGTTGGTTCGAGTCCGGCCCTCTTCGTTGCTTCCCACATTGCATCAAGAACGCGGGTGTCCTTATCCAGCCAGTACCGCATGTTTCGGTATGATTCGCTGATGGCGAGCTCGATCGTTGCCTTTGGGTGCAGCGGCTGAACCTCTTTGATGATTGACCGAAGCATCTCCGCTTGTTTCTTCAATCCGTCGGTGTTGAAGTCGCGAAGCAGTAGCTTTAAAGTCGATTTTGCTTCTTCGCCNNTATAGGGCTCATATCCCTCTGTGGTCTCGGGTGCCATCTCGCGTGGGAGGCGGATGATAATGTCCGCCATTGTGCGGAGGGAATTGACCATGATATTCTTTGCGCTTCCCGGATGAATATTACGTCCAATGACGGTAATCGTGGCCGCGTCCGCGCTGAATGTTTCCTTGTTAAGTTCTCCGGGCGTGTCTCCGTCGACCGTATAGGCGAACTCCGCCCCAAATTTCTTGATGTCGAAGAACTTGGTGCCGTTGCCTACCNNTCGTCATGATGATCGCCACACCGGCCTTGTCATCTGCGCCCAGGAGCGTGGTGCCATCGGAAGTGACGATGACCTTCCCCACATTCTTCGCAAGTTCCGGGTTCTCCGAAGCACGAATCACAATCGACTTGTCTCCTGCAAGAACAATATCGCCGCCGCCATAGGTCAGCACTTGAGGTTGAACATCCTTGCCGCTTGCCGAGGGTGACGTGTCGACATGTGCAATGAACCCAATCCGCGGGACTTTCCGATATGCCGGATGGTTTGAAGGCAGGTTGGCTGGTACTGTNNGAGTTTCAGCAGATCAAACTGTTTGGCTGTGCTCGGATACTCTTCTGCATCATCCCGCGACTGCGTATCAATCCTGACATAACGGAGGAACCTGGAAAGCGCAGTTTCGTTCTTCATCGGGGTCTCTTGCTTTGGTCTGTTGAATTCAAAAGGGATTTCATAGGGGGCAAGATAAGGGTTTTCTCCTTAAAAAGAGAAGCATTGCGCCTTGCACAGCGTTCCACAATATGGCCAAACGAACAGCACGCCAGAAACGCCGATGAGCATCTTAAGTCGCCTGCGTGGCTAAGGGTGGAGTGTCCGTCTAGAGAACCACGGCATGGTCATTGTCACCAGCGATCCGGAATCGAACTCGAAGCACTCCGTCGGTGAAGCCGGTGGAGAGAAGTTGAAACCGGCCAATCTCCTTTGTCGACGTGACATGTTGCCCACGGCACGGGCACGAGTCGTAATCGCCGATGTTGACAATGCGAATCACCTCCCCGGCATCTTCCGGAAGTTTCTCAAGACTAAAACGTTCAGCCGCGACATCCCTCGATACATGCTCTTCCGTGACGGGGAGATCCCGCAAGATCACTGAGTTCACCGTCCGTTCAATCTCCGACAATTCTTCCTTGGTGAGATTTCTGTCGAAATGGTAATCGCATTTCGATTTGCGACGCTCGATGTGTGCGCTGAAGGAGCGTCCCCTGTTGAACATCCGTACCATCGTCTGATTGAGAATGTGTTCGGCTGTGTGCATTGGCGCATCGTAGTCTTTCATGGAAGTCTCTTCAGCTCGTCCTCAGTTTGTGATTCCAGCCGGTTCTGGTAGTCGTATCCATCATAGTTGTCGACGCGCCGAAAAGCT